>NZ_BTRL01000024.1:0-67204 GCF_054771475.1 Bacillus sp. MN7755 | reverse complement strand
CTTACCCATCAATTCCTGATTTTTTAATTGAATCAACATATCCCCCTTTTTTACTTCATCCCCTGATCTAACAAAAACAGTATCTATAGTACCTGTAACCTGAACACGAGATATACTTATATCTGATTTTCCCTGTATTGTTGCTGTTCCTTTACTGACAATATCTATCTTCCCAACAAATGCCCAAATTAAAAAACCTATAAAACTTAAAAATAAAAAACATATTAATACGGCAATAAAACGAGGAGGTTTTCGTTCTAATAATTCTACACTATCTGTTAATTGATCAAAGGAATAAATCTTACTCATATTGGCCACCTCTCATTTTATGAAATTGTGACTCTATATGCTCTACGTGAATCGTTTGATTCTTCCAAAGTCGATAATATTCTCCTTGATAAAATAATAATTCTTCATGAGAACCTTGCTCTATAATATTTCCTTTTTCCATTACAAAAATTTGATTTGCATGTTGAATTGTACTTAATCTATGGGCAATCATAATAACAGTTACTCCTTGCGAACCTAATTCTTTTAACATATCCGTAATGTTTTTTTCAGTTGTAGAATCCAAATTACTTGTTGCTTCATCTAAAATCAAAATATCCGGTTTTTTTAATAAAGCTCTCGCAATTGCTAAACGTTGTCTTTGTCCACCCGATAAATTCGAAGCATTTTCTTCTAGATAAGTTTCATAACGTAATGGCAATTCACCAACGAACTCATGGACACAAGCCTGTTTACATACTTCTATAATCTCTTCTAATGTAACTAATCGTTCTAATCCAAAGCATAAATTCTCATAAATAGACGCACTAAAGAAAAATGATTCCTGAGAAACATATGCAATTTGATTTCTTAATGCAATACGATTTATTTCTTTAATATGATAATCATCATAATATATGTCACCTTCTTGAGCCTCGTAATAATGCATTAATAATTTTGAAATTGTCGTTTTTCCAGAACCACTTTCCCCTACAAAAGCTACTTGACTACCAGGTTCAATAGAAAAACTTATATTATTTAAAACATTTTTACGTGTTCCATAGCGGAATGTAACGTTAGAAAATTCAAGTTTTCCAGATAACTTTTTAGGAGAAACTTTATTGTATTCTTTTTCACCCTTTTCAGCCTCTAAATCAAAAATTTCATTTAATCGTTCTCCAGCAACTAATGCAGATTGCATAGTAGGTTGAATTCCAATTAAATTTTCAATTGGATTTAAAAAATAGGCTAAAAGTGCATTATATGTAATTAATTCACCTATTGTCATATTACCTTTTAATACTTGCAAAGCACCAACCCATAGAATAACTGTACCTCCAATTAACTCAAGTCCCATCTTAATAGATCCCTGTAAATTAGATAACATTCCTCTTTTAAATACATTCTTTAATAAATTAACAAAACGACTTTCAGTTTGAAAAAACACTTCTTTTTCAGCATTATAAGACTTTACTGTTGAAATCCCATTTAAAGATTCAACTAAATAAGAAGTTAATTTTGCATTACTTTCCATCTCTTCTCGATTAATAGATTGATAAGGTTTATGAAAAGCAAAAATAATACTTATATAAAAAGGTATTAATAATAAAGTAACACCAAATAAAATTGGGCTATGTATATATAACAGAATCGCTCCCACGGTAACCATTACTGTATCAATCATTAATGTAACGGTTACTGTTGATAAAGCATCTCTTATTTTACTAGCATCCATAAATCTAGAAATTATTTCTCCTACTTTTCTTGTTTCGAAAAAATTCAATGGTAAACCTATAACATGGCGATAATATCCAAGTATTAGTTGAATATCTATCCTCCTACTCAAATATAAAATTATATGTGTACGAAAGTAAGAAAGAAGAACTTTAAAAATATACAATATAATAATCCCTATTGATACGATATGAAGTGTTTGTAATAACTGATTAGTCACAATATCATCAATTAAAAACTTAAAATAAAACGCTCCTAATAAACCAAATAAATTAAAAAAGATAGAAGTGAAAAATAAAGGTACAAGCAAACTCTTTTGTTCCTTCAATAAAAATAAAAAGCGGGAAAGTGTATTCTGAGATTCATTGCCTTTTTGAAAGTTTTTACTAGGACTCATTAATACCAAAATGCCAGTCCATATTTGACAAAATTCATCTAACATATAAGTTATTAAACCTTTTTCCGGATCCGCAATATAAATTTTATTTTTTTTAATTTTATGAATCACTACATAATGTAATAAACCGCCATTTACTACTATATGAGCAATGGCAGGCAATTGAATTTCTTCTAAAGCATTTTTATTCGTTGCCTTTACACCTTTTACTTCAAAACCCAATCTCTCTCCAGCTTCTATTAATCCTTTTATGTTTGTACCTTGTAAATCTGTACCAGCTATTTCTCTAATTTTTGAAATAGGCATAGTTAATCCATAGTAACGTGAAATCATTGCAAGACAAGCTGGGCCACAATCTTTTAAATCATTTTGTTTTATACATGTGAATTTTCTAGATATCATATATTACCTCTTATATATTTTTATTTTAATAAAAATTTTATATTATTATATCTAAATATAGTTTTCTATTTTTATGAGTTATAAAATTATTTATATTGCTAAATAAATGTTAATCAGATAAGTACGCTTGAATATATTAATTTTTTCTATATAATTATGGGTATCCATTAAAAACAGTTAATACATTTTATTTTCCAATTATTACCTCTTAAATAATTTTAAGGAGGAATAAAGATGAACTCATACACAAATAAACAAAAAACAGTATCACTCATAATAGCTACAATTATCTTTTTCGCTTTTGTATTAATTGGTATATACAATTTTACAAAAACGAATCTCTTTTATGTGAATTTAGGAGGTTTAGTCCTCAATAGTTTCATGTTGCTTATAGCAGCTACAACACTAATGAAACAAATTAAAAACTAAATGTATAACAAAAAAAGATAAAATAGGTTTAAGGCCTATTTTATCTTTTTTTACTATATATTTTGTCTTAATTTTTATAAAAACACCAAAGATTTAATTATCTATACAGTATTAAATAAAAATTAAAAGATTAATTTATATAGTATTAGCAAGCAGAAGCAGCGCCTGTTAAACCGCCACCAATTCCACCTGCTGCAGCTCCAATACCAGTACCAATAACAGGAACAGCTGAACCTGTTGCAGCACCTGCTAATCCACCACCAATGGCTCCACCTGCAGTTCCAGCAACACATTTACCCCAGCTGTTCCACCAGCCACCAGCTTCAATTTCCATTAATTCTTTTTCAGTTAACATTTGTAAGTTTTCCATGTTATTACCTCCTTTGTTAATACAAACCAAGTATAACACTTAAATATCATATAAAAATATGCAATTATACATATCAATCCTAATTAGGTTATATTTACCTATATCCATCAACTTAAGAAAAATATACGCCCACAAAAACGAAAAAAGACACCCTAAGGTGCCTTCCTCCGACTTGATATATTTAATGATCTACAACATTCCAAAAAGCTTCATCACTATCTTGATCCCAATAAGCATATAATTCAGTTACTTTTCCCTTTACTTTGCTTGCTTGTTCATCGTCCAACCAATTTACAAGATCTTGTTTTTTAAGATACTTCTCTTGAATGAAAGCTAAATAATGTTTAGTTTCATCTCCCCAACTGTTAATAAAAGAAAGTATTTTATTAACATCCTTGTAGAATATATCGTCACTTACAGAAGCATCTTTATATTTCATTTCTACTGCTACTAATACTCTAGTTACACAGTCGCTTAAATGGTAGTCTTCAACTGCTATTGAATCAATTTCAACGATAGCTAAGTCAATTCTTTCGCCATTAATATAGTACTCTGTAAATATCCGCAAATTATTACTGTGTAGAAAATCTTCTCCTAGTCTGCTCCTTAAATGAAAGTAGAAAGCATTTTTTAATGAATCCTCTTTTAGAAGAAAGTAGTTAGCATAATCAATTTTCAAATCTTCTTTCCATACCTTTTTTATAGCTATATCAATCTTTTCAATAATTTCATGATTCATCACTAAATCCCCCAATAATCTTCAACTTAGCCTACTTTTAATTAATTGTGTCTCCTAATGTAGCTATCTTTGTACAAACACAGAAAAAGGCACTCATTTCAAAGTGCCTCTCCCGATCTACATAAGACTTTTCTTACATCACAAATATATCTGGATTTCCACCCAATTTCATTTTACTACATCTATTTATAGGGTTTAATTAATTTTATGTAAATTATATGAAAAAGACACCCAAAGGCGCCTTCCTCCGACTTGAACCACTTTAATTTTAATACTATGTATTGGACCTCCCATCCAAATATTAATTAAGCTACTATTACCATTATTTATATAAGTTTACATATTAAGTTATATGTTCTATTGTAAAATTATAGTTATTTTGTATTTTACTAAAAAAACCAATATTTGTAACAAAACTATTAACTTTATCAAGGGGGAGTTTCTAATGACAATAGAAGCGTGTAAATCTTGTGGATCTCTAAATTTTAAAGAAGGGGTGCTGGGGTGAATGTAATTGCGTGGTTAATCGTTGCATGTGAAATAGGGTTTTGGGTTGTTATCACTTTAGGTCTATTCACACGATATATCCTTAAAAGAAATAAATTAGGATTGTTTTTTCTAGCCTTGACACCTGTCATTGATTTAATTTTATTGGTTGCTACGGGTATAGACTTGTATCGTGGTGCGACTGCTACCAAAGTGCATGCAATTGCTGCTGTGTATATTGGAATCTCTATCGCATACGGTAGAAGTATGATTGAATGGGCTGATATACGCTTTCAATATTATGTGATGAAACAAGGATCGAAACCAGTTAAAAGATTTGGCATCGATTATGCGAAACACTACTTTAAAAGTTGGGGACAACATGTGCTTGCCTTTCTAATAGGTGCTGGAATTTTATTCGTCCTAATCTATTTAATTAACGATTTTTCCCGAACAGAAGTGTTGGCTGGGTTTCTAAAATTATGGACACTTGTGTTAGGTATTGATTTTCTGATTGCCCTAAGCAATTTTATTTGGCCAAAAAGGGCAAAGGGGTAACAATTTAAAATACTGCAAACGGGCGCGATTGTTTAAGATCATCGGTAGAAAATGATCAAACTTTATTATAAAAATTGCATAGTATTTCACAAAGGCTTAACACGTTTTGATCAATCTTTTTTTCAAAACGGGTTCTTATCGTTTAACTTAAAATACGGGTTTGGGGGATATTTCTGATCAAACTTTATTCCAAACCAACATTAAATGGTCTAAACTTGATAACGTCAATTTATTCTATTTAACATCTATTATATTAGAGAATTGCAGTTTCATCTTGTTATAAAAAACATCTGTACATATAACAGCGCTATTTGATGGATCAATATCAACAACAGTCATATAGCTAAGGAGCAAATAACCATCTTCATAATATGTAATTAGTATTTCTTCTTCAGATAATAAGGAACATAACAACATGTTCTCGATCAGTTCTTTTACTTCAGCGTTTAAGACCAGCCTCGTTACTCTATATGTTTCTTAATTACTTCAATTGTACTAGAAATTGTGAATAAAAAAAGAGAGCAATAGCTCTCACTCTCAATTAATAGCAACTAAAGATGCTTCAATGATGTATCGTTCAGGTGCATCCCCAATATAGTTAAATGGATAACATGTAGTTAGTGTTAATGTTGGTTTATCTTTTGCGACGATTACAGTACGATCATTTGCATATGTAATCCAGTGTTTTCGAATTTGATAAATGTATACTCTTTTATCATACTCAACTAAAATATAATCATTTTGTTGTAAATCTCCCAATTTAGTAAATACCGTATCACGATGGCCGCTTAAAACAGTATGTCCATTTCCAGAGGGAGTGGTTGTAATATCACTAACAAACATTCCTACCCCTTTTTTTAAAGTTTTGGCATCAGCCCCCCAGTAAACTTGATATTTCTGTTTAATTTTCGGTATAACCATATAGGCGATTTGTTCTCCCATTTGATGCTGAACTTGAGAAGCTGGGATCTGTTTTTGTGATTCTGGTATTGGTTCACTAGTGTTTGTAAGATTAGATTCTTGATTTGGTATAGTATGTTGAGATTGTCCTTTGTTTGATTCATTGTTGACATCTTTTTCATCTTTAGTGGCAGGTTGTATATTTTGATATTGTTGAATTTCAGTACTGGTTAAGGATTCAACAGTTTTTCTTGCATCATACCAATCTATAAAGTAATAAACAAAGGCAAAAGAGCCTATAGTAATTAGTAAAACTCCCAACCAATCAAGTTTTTTCAAGCTTATCACTCCACATTAAAAACGACAGGAATATTCCTGCCGTTTTTAGGTATTAGTTTAGGCATTCGTTTTTTTACGACGGAATACAAGAATCGAACTTGCTAATACTAAAGCAGCACTTGCAAGCATCATTGTAACGCCATTTGATGCTGTATTAGGCAATTTTTCACCTTGTTTTTTTGTTTCAGTCTTTGTAGCTGTTTGTTTAGTTTGCTCTTGCTTATTGTTTGTTGCTTGGTTGTTTTGTTTTGAATTCTCTTGTTTTACAGGTTCTTGTTTAGTATTTTCCTGTTTAACTTGCTCTTGTGGTTTGTTTTCATCTTTTTTAGTAGGCTGTTTACTAGCTAAAAATTGATCGTAATCTCCTTTTTTTACTTCACAAGGTAAACCGTCATTGTCACGATCTAAATCATGAGGATCGTTAGTTGCACTGTATCCATTGCTGTGCCAGAATTCCATAACCTCTTGTTTGTTTTTAAAGTGACCGCAATTCTTGTCATTTGGATTTTTTTCTGCAAATGCAGCAGAACTGTACCCTACTGTTAATAATGTGACCGCTGTTGCTGAAGCTAATAGTTTTTTCATAACTTTCTCCATCTCCCTAAATGGTATGTATTTACATTGAAATATTTTACATTCTTAAAATTTAAAATACAATAATAATTTGTTGATAAATGTAAGATTTTCACACAATGATAGCAAATTATTAATTTTTATATTGTTATATTTTGTCGAGCGGAAATAAAAAAAGAGAGCCGTAGCTCTCACTGTTAGGAATGATGAAAATATGTGAAAATTCATCTCTATAAAATAGAAATAATTTTCTTTATTCTTTTGGTAGGGTGCAACAATTACAAAGATCTATACCATAGATTTTCTCGATTGATTTCTGTATGCATTTAAGGTGTTTTGAGTAGTTTAGAGCAATGTCTTGATAAATTTCTCTTTCATCTTCATTGCAATAATCGATACACTGGGCAATTTTCATTAAATCAATTTTAACTTGATTATATTTCTTAACTTTTTCTTCAATAATATCCATGATTGTACCCTCATTTATTTTGAACTAGATTCTGATAGTAAAATTTTTTCAAGTTCTTTAATGGGTGCTCCAATAAACTTATGGGTTTCTTCGCCATCCTCAATAAAAATGGTTGGGGTATATTTTAAGTTTAGATCTTCAAATTCTTTTTGAGCCTTTAAATCCTTAATGATATCTTTTTCGGTAAAGGTAATATTCTCTTTAGTAAGCCATTTCTTTAAGTTAATGCAAGCCGGACAGTGGGGCATAGTAAAGACAGTAACTCCATAATTTTTCTTCATAATCAATACCTCCGCTTTTTTCTTCTCGTAAGTAGTAGAGAAATAAGATCTAAAAAAGTAAAAAGAAATATAAATTTTTTCTGTGTTAAATTTTGTATAACTTACGGTCCTATTAAATATGAAGGCATAAAGAGAGTGTGGGTGAACGTGATGAAGAAATTGACTTAATGTAGAGTTCTTACAGTTTCTAAAAGTAAAAAAGAAATTCGTACCTATGAGGTGCGAATTTCTTTTTTTTACACTCTTTTTAAATTTTATGGAATTACTTCTCTATTACAAACGTAAGGAAAATGTCGCAAAACTTTAATTGCTGATGTAAATTCAGCTGCTACCATTCAAAAAATACAAAATTTAAAATTTCTTTTTAGTTTTTAGGGACTCACCTCTCTATTACAAATGTAAGGAAACGAAATATTAACATGATGGCATAGCCAAGAGGTAAGGCAAAGGTCTGCAAAACCTTTATCGCCGGTTCGAATCCGGCTGCCATCTCCATATTAGGGCAGTACGTCTTTTGAAAGACACATACTTAGCTTGTTTCTGGTTCGAATCCAGATACTGCCTCCAAAATAATATTAAGGAGTGGTTTGTTAATGGCACAATTACAAACTTTATCAATAGAAGAGCAAGAAAATTTATTGGATAATGCTCAAATTAATACGGTTGCTGCAAAGCAAATGGTTCAAAAAATGACTCAATTCGTTGGTGCTTATGATCTTAATAATCGTAAAGGATTTAAATTTGAACAAGGTGATGTCTCGATTCAAGTAGTTATTTTAGGTAACATGGAAGATACAATTAAAGTGATTTATACAAAACTTGATAATGAAGAATTGGTTTCAGGTAGTGTTATTGTTGAAAAAGAAGGTAAAAAGGTTCTTAAAGGATATGACATTATCGAAGACGAAGTAATCCAAACGCTTGAAACAGAAATTGACGACGAATTTTTAGAAGAGCTTAAAGGTTTAGAAAATCGCGAACTACCAGAAACAGATACGGAGCGCGAAGAAGTTGTTAGTCAATTGCCGTGTATCTATGGAAACTGGTGTGGCCCAGGATGTTCAGGTCCAAAGGCTCCAATTTCTAAAGTAGATGCTTGTTGTAAAACACATGATGGTTGCTACAGTTCACGTGGATATTTTGCTTGCTCTTGTGATAAAAACCTTCAGAATTGCTTAGCTCCACATGTAAAGGCAGGTTCTGAGTGGGCGATTACAATTAGCCTCTGGTTCCGTAAACAACCTTGTAACCCATTTAAATAAGAGAGATAAAAAGGTGAACCTATTAAGGGTTTGCCTTTTTTTATGGTAATTTTCAATTATTCCCTTTACATATCTAACCAATGTATAGTATTCTATACACAGAAAGTATAGAATACTATACATTCAGCTATTCTAATTGGAATGAGGGGTACTGAATGAAATGAAAATTTATACCACAAATAAGGTAAAAGAACATAGGGAAATTGCTGGTTTAACTCAAACAGAGTTAGCTGAAAGGGTAGGTACAAAAAGAATAACGATAGCTTCTCTTGAAAGAGAAAAGTATGAGCCTAGTGTTGGTTTAGCCATGAGAATAGCTAAAACCTTTAATTGCGCAGTTGAGGACATATTTACAGAGGTGAAGAAGGATTGAATTACCTTTACAATTTTTTAATTAAAATAGTAATTAGTATTTTATTGATGGAAGCCACATTTCATATATGGAAAATGGAGGCTGGAGAGCCGGGAATATTATCGTGGTTCTTACCGTTAATCACAATTTTTTGGATCGTATTAACAATAGTTAATGCAATACAAATTAAAAAGGGTAAAAAGTGGTTAAAGGAAGAGGAAGAAGACGAAAGAGATCAAATGATTAAGTATAAAGTAGGCTATATAACTTGTTGGTCGAATATGGGCCTCTTGGCATTATTATTCTTCTTTTATGGTACGTTTGGAATCGAGATGTTTAATCCAGTATATGCGCTAGCATTGATCGTCTTCTTAAATATTGTAATTTATTACAGTATGAAATTATATTTTCTGTTCTTTGAATAATGAAGTGGAGGAATTAAAAATGACAAATGGCAACGTAGAATTAAAAAAACAAGGAAAAAGCAGTATTTTAGGTGGAATTTCAATAGCTATTGCAGTAATTTTAGCAGCGCTTGTAATAAATTTCTTAACTGGATTAGTACCTTTAGAAAAAATACAGGGATTGCCTATTATTATGCCTTTTATTATTGCTCCAATTGGTGCAATAATAGGGTTTGTAGGTTATCGAATGAACAAAGATACATGGTCTTTATGGGGAATTATTCTTAATATTGTAATGTTCTTAGTACCAATTGTTTATAATGTAGTTGCAATTTTATTCTTTGGGGTTTAATTATCTAAAAGCACCAGTCAAAATGACTGATGCTTTTTTATTTGTCTTTTTCTGCGACTTGCTTTAATTCGTTAATTGCAATCGTTAATACCTCAATCCTCTTCTCGAACCTAATTAAAAGATAAATAGAAATCACGATAGGAAATCCAAAATTGCCTATTGATGCGCTAAACATTTCAAATGGGGTCATAGCTTAGCACCTCCTTATAGTTTCAGAACTCCATTTCCTTGGGTTTTATTGGTGTAACCTTTTAATAAAAAAGAGTGTGAAAGAAGATATTGATAAATAATGTTTTGGGAGAATGGCAAATGCTTTGCTTTGAAATAGGACAGGATTAAAGAGATTGCTCCTGTGATGTGTGGCGTTGCAACTGATGTACCTGTGAGCCTTATATAGTTATTTTGAGGGTAGGTTGAGTAAACGGACTCTCCAAGACTTAAAAAATCAATATTCTGGTTTGTATTGCTCATATGTGTGGGAACAAGGTTCTTTCCAACAGCACCAACTTGAATAACTTCCTCGTAGTATCCAGGATAAAGAATTTCATCGGTTAGTTCTGATCCATCTCCGTAGTTCCCTGCAGCAACTACTACAAATATATTTTCTTGTAATGCCTCGTCAACTGTCTTTCTTAACTCTGGAACATCACTTTTTGTGCCTAAAGAGAGATTCATTATATCTACTCTTTCACCATTTTTGCCTCTCCAAGCAGTTGCAAAGCGAATAGCTTTAATTAAATGTTTATGAGTTGAAATACTTGTATGTCCAATGGCTTTAATAACTAAAAGCTTCGCCTTTGGAGCTATACCGATAGAATGTTTTGTGTTAGTAGCCGCTATAATTCCAGATACATGCGTACCGTGTCCTGTATAGTCCGTCGCTATGTTTATTATACCGTTATCATCATCTGTAAAATTGAATGTTCCGATAATGTTGTCTTTTAACTCTTCATGGTTAATGTCACAACCTGTGTCAATTACAGCAATAACTGTATCTTGTCCATAATGACCATTTTCCCAATACCTTTTAGCATTTATGAAGTCTATTCCATCGTTTATCTTAGTATCAGCTTGTGTACTTTTCATATAGACACCTCCTCATTTTTATTAGAGAAAGAAGTATCAAAAAACTAAAAAGAATTTACAAAATAAACATTGTTTTATTTTGTAAAAAGTACTAGATTTTCGCACTAATTTGGGAGATAATTAGAACACTTGTTCTTATTTATTTTTATTTTTTTCTTATATTTATATAATTTATGGAAAAAAGGAGGTTTTTTTATGGGGAAACATACTCACTCAAATTCCGATAATAACTATCATCACGATGAAGACAAAAAGCAATTAGAGTACATACAAGAAATACGAAAGAAACTACCCTTAATATTAGAAAACCCCATTATTCAAGAGTTTTTAAAAGATAAAAAGCATGAAGAAATAATGAAAGAAGCTTTTAAAAACCCTTCTCAAACAAACATCAATTTACTTAATCAAACATCAAAAGAATTTTATAGAATTAATCGTGTCCTGAGGTATTGCTCTGTTTTAATTCGTGGCCGTGCTATTGATTTCGATAAGAGACAGAGAAACAGAAATAAAAAACAAATGCTAATTTTTGATAAGAATGCTTTAGAAGGGGATTTTTCTGCGATTGAAACAATTGGGAGTTTACAAGATTGCGAAGGAGAAAGACCTGAGGCAGTTGTTATTGAAGGCGTGGAGAAAGGGAATGTTATTCCTGTAGAAAACGAGAAGCTGGATAAAGCGATGCGCGCATTGACGGATAAGCAACGAATGATTCTCTACTACCGTTATGAAAAGATGCTTACAAATAGGCAGATTGCTGAAATATTGGGAGAAACAGAACAAAATGTAGGTTACTGGGTCAAAAAAACATTAAAACAGCTAAAGGATTCGCTGTAATGAAAGATCATTACAATAAATGAGTTATAAGATGGAGACATGCTTCTAAAGGATAGTTAAATATAAAGGAGAGAGATGTTTATGTCCGTAGATAATATTCAAAAGCAAGCAGAGGTACAAGCTATTATCGATCAGTTAGAGTTAAAAATATTGAAACATGTTCAACAAACTATTTTTAAAGAAAGAGAAGATTTAATGCAAGAATTGAAGATGGTAATCGTTGAAAAAGCTTATAAAATGTTAGATGAAGAGCCACCAGGATTCTTCGAATTTATTGAACGAGAAATCTTTAAAAAGGAAGTAATTATATAATAAAGAACAACTCTATACATGATTGATCCGGATGGGTATTGATTTATGTAAATATAAAAAATGACACTATCCAATTGATAGTGTCATTTCTGCTCTAAAGGAAATGGAAACATTTTGACCCAAACAACAAAACTGACCTTTTTCTGAACGTCTATATATTTAAAGAGGATATTGGGGGAAGTAGATATGAAAAAAGAGCAATTAGTTAGGGAAGCAGTAAAATTGAGTTTGAAACATGGGGCTCCGATTAAAGCAGAAGATATTTTTAAAATATGTCTAGATGAATCTTATAAGAAAAGCCAAATACATAAAAAAGAAGACTGTCATGTAAAGTAGTCTTCTTTGATTAGCCATTCTTTTTATTTTGCATATAAGTAACGTACATCTCTAATTGTTCCCAGGCTTTCTTTCTCTCATCTTCTGGGAGCCTTTCAATTAAAGCCATTATGTTCTTACCTTCTTCAGTAACAATCTTGTTTTCTTCTTCGCTCAATTCAGGATCTTCCGATCTTCCTAACAAATAATCTGTAGTTACATTAAAATAATCAGCTATTTTTTCTATTGTTTCACGACTAGGTGTTTTAATGCCATTTTCAAATTTAGACACACTGGCTTTTGTTATACCTACAGCAGTAGCGAATTTTTCTTGTGTAAGTTTATGTTCTGACCTCAATAATTTTAAACGCTTATTTAACTCCATTTTAAAAATCACCCCTTAATTTACGATATATCGTAAGTTATTTTTATTATAATGTTTCCTAATAGGAAACGTAAACCCCTCAGAAAATTAACCAGGAGGAAATTTTTTTGAAAAACCACTTGAAGTTTCCCTTGGGTAAACTTATAATAAATTTATCGGCATCAGAAGGGAGTGATTAGATGCTAAATAAAAATTCAATAACAAAATTAAAAATAGCTTTTGAAAAATCAGACTTCACTTATGAAGGACTAGCTACAGTTGTTGGCATATCAAAGAGCTATTGCTATAAAATTATTAATGCTCATAAATATAAAAAGAGATTGTACTATGGGACAGCATCTAAAATTGCAAAAGCATTAAATGAAGAAGTGGCGGATCTATTTGATGAACATGAAAATTTTTTTAATAATAAAGTTTCCCTTAGGGATACGAGGTGAGGAGGAAATAAAATGAATCAATTACAAGTTTTCAATAATGAAGAATTTGGACAAGTTCGAACGGTGGTACAAGGCGAAGATGTTTGGTTTGTAGCTAAAGATGTAGCAGATGCTCTAGAGTTCAGTGACACAAACGCAATGACAAGACATTTAGATGAAGATGAATTGATGTCCGTCAAATTGACGGGTATGAATATGAAATCGACATTAATGAATGAATCGGGATTGTACTCATCAATATTACGTTCACGAAAACAACAAGCTAAAAAATTCAAAAAGTGGGTAACAAATGAAGTACTTCCTTCTATTAGAAAACACGGAGCATACATGATAGATAAAGTCCTAGAACAAGCGGTGACAAATCCAGACTTCGCAATTGGTCTTCTCACTAAATTAAAAGAAGAAAAAGAAAAGCTTGTAGCAGCACAGCAACAAATTGTAAAGCAGCAACCACTCGTAACATTCGCTGAAGCGTGTATGCAATCAAATGAATCTCTGAAAGTAAGTGAAGTTGCTAAGTTGGCAGCTAAACACAATATCAAAATCGGGCAACGTCAGTTATTCGCAAAACTTAGAGAATGGAATTTAATGTTCAAACGTTCTACTGAACCAACTCAATCAGCAGTTGAAAAAGGATATTTTGAAATCGCACAAGGTGTTAAACAGAAGCCAAGCGGAGAACCATTCATATGGACAACAACATACGTAACACCAAAAGGACAAGCCTACATCATAGATCGACTGAAGAAAGAACAGGAGGCGGTGTAGATGCAAGAAGAAAGCATGTTTTCTTTATGTATGGTTGCTGTATTTTTCGCAGCGTTAGGCGGATTCGCTTATGTGATGGAACGTATAGATAAAAGGTTTATGAAGGGTGAAAAGTGATGGATAAACAACAGCGAGATGAATACGAACAAAAGAAACTCTTGTGGATTATAAAAGATTTAAGAGCTAAAGGGATACATAACAGCGCAGATAAGGTTGAGGAAATGCATAAGGAGTTTATAACTCTAGCTAAATGATAAAAGCCCTGCAGGGGTTGCAGGGCAAGACTAAGGGTATTGAAGAATTGTCGATTCTAAAAGTAAAGGACTTCTTGGAATGTAATAAGTTTAACACACATTTCATTAAATTTTTATATAAAGATTTTACGAATTTATGAACATGGGCAAGTGCTAACTTGTCGGAATATTCGGTTATTTAAAGGAGGAATGCGGAAATGATTGAAAATCCAATGTTAATAGGAAATTATCATGATTCATCAGCAAGAGACTTCATGGATTACTGTCACGGATGTGGCGGAGAAATCTTTTACGGAGAAGGATACCTTGATTTCAGTGGTGATCCAATTCATACAGAATTAGAGTGTATTAAGCAATATGTTGAGGAACATTCAATGAAGAAAGTAGCGGGTGAATGATATGGGCCTACAAAACAAAATTGAAGCTGAAATTCAAATTATGAAGAGTTTAGTTGAACGATATAAGAAAAGTAAAGAACCTAACGCTGTATCAATGGTTGTGGCTTATGAATACGGGTTACAGGTACTTACTGAAGTGTATGAAGCCAGTAAACAAACAGAAGTAGCACCATTTTAAAAGAGAGGGAGATTCATATGACAACTGAAAATTACTTTTCTAAATTGGCTCAAATAGATTGTTCGGAACATGTCGAAAAGAAAGGCCGCTTTAATTACTTATCATGGGCTTGGGCAGTTAAAAAACTTCGTGAAGTAGATTCAACAGCAACATGGGAAGTAAAGCGATTCGATGGGGCGCCTTATCTTAAAACAGATTGTGGTTATTTTGTAGAGGTTGAAGTAACTGTACAAGGATTACCACTAAGCCAGATTCACCCAATACTTAACAATCAAAATAAACCAATTGCTGAGCCAAATAGCTTTGATATTAACACAAGTATTCAGCGTTGCTTAGTGAAAGCAATTGCACTTCACGGGTTAGGATTATACATCTATGCGGGCGAAGACCTACCGGAAGTACAAGAAGAAATGATAACCGCTCAACAAGTCGGTGTGATCAAATTAAACATTAAAAAACTAGCTAATCTTCGGAAAGTAGACGAAGACACGATTAAAGGACATCTAAGCATCAAAGAAGTAGCTGAATTAACGTTAAAGCAAGCTGAAGATGTACTTAAACAATTAACAAAGTGGGTTAAACAAGCCGAAAAAGAAAAGGTTGAAGCGGTAGAGCAAACAAACTAAGGAGTGAAGAACCTATGTTAGATAAAAATCAATCGAAAGTCGTCCTTCCGGCGTGGGTGAGGAAGGGCGTACGAAATGAAAAAGAGGCGAAAGAAAAGGCAATCGAGTACATTACTCCCAATCGCTATCCGGGATATAAAATAATTCAAATTCAAGGCGACATAGCGTTATGCGAAAGGCGGGACGTGTAATGTTTAAGATACCAGTAAGACGCGGAACAATGACAGAAATGTTGAAGGCAGTTCGTGATTTAGAAAAACGGGGCTATGACTATATCACTCCTATTAAAAAGGTATATAGAGCTGAGAAAATATTCTATCACGATGGCAAATTTAAAGGGAAAGACAAAATAAGATTTACAGGCATGGATGATCATGTCAGTTACGAATGCTGGATGAAGAAGGTGAACTAAATGGCAGATGTTAAATGGATTAAGTTAACTACTAATATGTTTGAAGATGAAAAGATTCGATTGATTGAAAGTATGCCAGAAGCAGATACATTGCTAATTATCTGGATTAAATTGCTTGCTCAAGCTGGGAAAACTAATGCCAATGGTTACATTTTTTTAAATGAAAATATTCCATACACCGAAGATATGTTGGCGACAATCTTTAATAGACCAATAGCAGTTGTTCGCCTTGCCCTACAAACTTTTAAACAGTTTGGAATGATTGAAGTTGATAGTAATCAGTTTATTAGCGTCTCGAATTGGGGAAAACATCAGAGTTTAAATGGATTGGATAAGATTCGTGAAGACACTAAAAAACGAGTAGCGGCGTATCGTGAACGAAAAAAGCTTAATCTTCTAAACGAAGGTAACGGATGTAACGTTACAGGTAACGAAGGTGGTAACGCAAATGAAACGGACAAAGAAGAAGAAAAAGAATTAGAACTAGAAAGAGATAAAGATATTAATAAATATATTGTCGAGATAGTTACCTATCTCAACGACACATGCTCTACATCCTATCGCTCATCTACTAAAAAAACAAAAGACCTAATTAAAGCAAGATTTAATCAAGGTTTTAATGTAGATGACTTTAAAAAAGTAATAGAAATTAAGGCTTCTCACTGGTTAACAGATGAAGAGTATAACCAATATTTAAGACCATCAACATTATTCGGAACTAAATTTGAGGAATATTTAAACCAACAACCTAAAAAAGGAGCGAAAAACAATGCAGAGAGCAGCGGCAGCAATACCAACCGATATAGCCAAAAAGGTGAATATGACTATGGATTCTGATGTGTGTGGCACACATGGAATGAATAAGATGAAGTTCGGTGGACAAGTAGTTTGCCCTCGATGCTTCCTTGAAAACGAAAGTAAGAAGCTTCAACAGCAAGAGCAAGCAAAATATGATGCGGATAAAGCAAACGAGAAGAAATTCATGTTCCACCAGCAAAGCATGATTGCCGATAGCAATATTAAGAAAGCGAACTTTGATAACTACCAACCTACTAGCGATGAAGGAGCAAAGAACCTTGAACTTGCAAAAGTCATCGCAATGGATTATCTCAACGGAAAAGTGTTTAACACGATTATGGCCGGAAATTGTGGAGCAGGGAAAACACATCTTGCTTACGCTATAGCGGATCGACTCGCAGGAGCAGGGAAGTCAGTTGTCTTTGTCACAGTGGGCGAATTGCTACGAAAGATTAAAAGCACGTTCAATAAAGATTCTTCCTTAACTGAGGATGCGATTATACGGAGCTTAGTAAGAGCAGAAGTATTAATAGTCGATGATTTAGGAGCAGAGTTAGGTGCATTAGATGCCAATACAAAAGCAACAAACTTCATTAATAGGGTGTTATTCGATGTTTTCGATGGAAGGCAAGGTAAATCTACTATCTTCACAACGAACCTTACAGGAGAGCGTTTAGAGGGTGCATATGATGAGCGGATTGTATCACGTATCTTCAATAAATTCAGGGCGTTAGTGTTCAAAGAAACAAAGGATTACAGAAGAAAGGCATTGCCATTTTAAAAGGGGGAGTTAAGATGTGTGCATGTAGCGGAACAGGAGTAATTCAGAACGACATTGGAATGGGTATGTATCAGTTTGGGCCATGCGTTTGCAAAGCAGCAAATCAAACACCTGAAGAAGTGGATAGAAAGCGTCATGCTGTTATGGCGGAACTAAGAGAAATTCATCAATTACAACTGGAGGGAAAATGGGATGCCACGATTTGGAACGGGTTTGGAGAAGGAAAATTACACAATGGCATTGCAGCAGGGAAAGTACATGAAGAAATCGCGTCGTAACTTATATATTGCTCTAGAAGAATTGGACCTGGTGTTTGATGAAAGCGAAGTAATTCGATTACAAGAAATGTGGAAGGAAAACAAAGGAATCCTTGAAATCGCAAAAGAGTTAGGAAGACATCAATTAGAAATCGCAGCATTGATTATGGATCAGGCAGATAAGAACAAAATCAAATCTCGCCCAATGGGATTAGGGGCATGAAACAACTAACACTGGAGGATGTTGTAGGCAGTTTTGATTATACGGCAACAAGTACGGCTGATAGGTTCTTACAGCATAACGTCATAACGTATGAAGTTCACTTTTATGACCAGGACGAGCGACAAAAAATAGACTGGTTCGATGTTGAGACAGAAGACGAAGCATGGAGCATGGCGGTGAAAGAACATGGCAAGGGTATTCAGAAGATTAGGATAACTATTTCTAATCGTACACGAGATGAAATTATGTCATTGGATTAGGAGGGAGCAAATGGAGAAGCCAACATTAAAGGATTATGCAAAGGCTGCTGAAATTGGTGTTAATAAGAAGTATGTAGACCAACGAATGAAAGAGCTGGATTGGAGTTTAGAACGCGCTATAACGACACCAGTCGGTACGAGCTGGGAAGGAAATGAAAAGAATAAAAAGTTACTGAGATTAGCTGAGAAAAATGGCATTAGCGAATCCACCTTTTACAGACGAAAACGTAACGGCATGACGCCATACGATGCAGCGACAAAGCCACCACGTAAGTATAAAAGAAACAAATCAGCTAGGAGGCAACATGAGCGATCAAGACAGGTTAATAGAACGGTTGATTGATAGGCATGTATTTAAATTACCTGATGGCCGTGATTTATATGAAGGGTCATGCGAGGAACTAAGGCAGTTATTGAAAGGAGATGATAAGTAATGCAACCAATGGAGAATGGTGTATTCGAAATCACTAAGTTAATTAGCGAATCAAAGGGAGGTAAGTGATGAAAAAAGAAACCGCGGTGCAGGTGCAAAGTGAACTCGAAGTAATCGAAAGTGAGATTCGTAAGATGGAATATCACTTGGTTGGATTGGATAGCGAGAAGCAGAAAACAAAGCGTTCTTTGGAAGAGCTGAAGAATCGGAAAGAGGAATTGAAAGGTTATTTATAAGGAGCCGAGAAAATGAATTTAAGAGTGAAAATTAAAAGATTGAAAGATGTGGAATTACCGAAATACGCAAGGCCAGGGGATAGTGGTTTTGATCTTGTAGCAGCAGAGGACACGATTATCTGGCCGGGAGAAACAAAGGTTGTACAAACTGGATTGGCTTTTGAGATTCCACCAGGATATGAGCTTCAGGTGAGACCGCGTAGCGGTATGACGCGTAAGACAAAGTTACGAGTGGTACTTGGAACGGTGGATAGTGGATACCGTGGAGAAGTTGGAGTACTAGTTGATAACATCGAAATACCTAAAGCAGCAAACATGCAAGCTAGTGTAATTGAAAAGGGTACTCGTATTGCTCAAGGTGTCATAGCGCCAGTGGAAACAGCTAATTTCGTTGAGGTGGACGAGCTGTCTGAGAGCAAAAGAGGAAGCTGTGGCTTCGGATCAACGGGGATTAAATAAAAAAGGCTCAATTCTCAAAAGGGAGAGAGTTGAGCCTGTGGATGTAATTACTAAGTTATCGGGTTGATGAAAACTAGTAATTAAATAAAATCGCCCTAGGGTTAGGGGGTCTAGGGTTTCAAGACTTGGTATATCTCACACGACATAATAAATAGAATAGAACGTATTGAAGATAACACATGAATGTTTCATAAATGTATCAAAAAAGTGAACAAAAACGTTATTTTAATTGTTGCAGCCCCTTGGAGGGCGCTCCAAGGGGCTAAGAATCGAGAATATTAAACTCTTGTTAATTACATAAGAACTCCCTAAGGAGTATATAGGGAATTTTAACACTTAACTAATAATTTTTACAACTATATATTCAGATTAATATATAAATAAACTATTTATTTATATAAAAAATGGCCCTTACTACTATGCAAGAGCCCCATGAACAAAGAAAAGGTCGTATATGACTCTATATAAGAATCATAATAATATTTTAACACCTTAATATATAGTTATCTATACATGATTGGCGTAGTAGAGCTAAATGAAATGGACAAGCGATTGTATATGAGGGATTTAATAAAATAGTTATTCGAAAAAAAAAGACCTCTTACGGAAAGATAAGAGGTCATCAAAAAAATGTTGTATTTGAAACACGTGATGTTTCGTAAAGAGATTATAAAATATATTTATATATTAAGTATATATAGTATAAAGAAAGTAATGAAGATAACACATGAATGTTTCATAAATGTATTAAAAAAGTAATTTTGTAAATCAAGGTAGTCAGCACAGTTAACTAACGGCTTGTTGAAAAAAAGAAGCCCCGCAGAAAATGTTACAGGGCTTCATAAGATTGAGTTATGTCGTACTCACAAGAGATTTTAACATGGATTTAATGGTGAATAAATCGGTAAATGTGTCCAATTGGTCTAGAGCTATTATCTTATACAAAAACGCTATTTTCATAGCTGAGGGGGATGAATGATGGTTATAGAAGCAAAAGTGAAGTTTAAATTGGATGAAGTACAAAAATTACAATTTCAAAATGTAAGAGAAAATGAAGGAGAACAAGAAGCATTTTACTTTCTAGAAGAAGTGATAATGAAAGAAATGGATTTAGCTGAATTTGTGGAGATCGAGTATAAGGATGAAAATAAAATGTTATTTAATACGTAAGGAGTTGTTAAGTGGATGGGACAGTTATCTATGTTTGATATGGATGAAACGAAAATTAAGCTGTATGGAGTATTGGAAGCTAATAACTACCATCACGAGATTAAGAGTTATTACCTACATAACGATTACATGGGTGAGGTTAAGTACTTCTATATAAGGACGACAGACGATACGATTATTGATATGTGTTTAAGTCAGTTCCCTGAAGTATTTGCGGTGTACGAGGGATTCACTGAAGCGCAGATCAAGAAGATATATAAAGGAAGATTACAGTAACAATGCTATTTTATAAAAAAGAGAAGCCCTTAATTAGGTCGCTCCTCTTAATGCCAATATACAATAACTATTTCATTATAATGTATAAGCGAAAAATATTTAATAATTATCTTCATGGTGAAAATTTCATTTTGTTTTAGTTTAAAATCAAAAAAGAGCACTTTATTAAGTGCTCTCGTGACGAGATCCATTTTGTAACGACTATTTTACAAAGAAAGGAACGCAGAATATTATATGCGCGATCAGTTAATTGAGTGCTTTTTACAAACAAAGAGCAGCTAGCAAAAGCTAACTGCTCAATACAAGGAGATACAGAGAAAATTAAATGGATTTTGGCATACAGCCTATCAACAGTATTGACAGAATATTTATTTTAAATCCAATTTACTTAAAGTAAACATCCCAATAGATAAAATGGCTGCACCTACTGCAGAACCTATCCAGTCTCTCCAGCCTAATGTATTAAAAGATGTATCTGTTAAATCCATAATTAAGAAGATAGCAAACATTAACATACCGAATGCTAAGCATCCCCAGAATGTTTGTAAAGATGTAATCATCTTCTTACGGAGCTTTTTCATGTAAATCATCCTTACTAATATGTTGTATTTTTATAAAAAAATTATTGCATGTATAAAGATTGAAGGTACAGAATATGTAATATTTCATATTAAGATTCAATAAAATCATCCTTTTGTGGTAAGGGGTGATGAAATTGAATAAACAGGAATAGATGATTCCCATTAAAGAGTGGATAAGAGAAATACAAAAGAGCGGCCAGCAAAAGCTAACTGCCCATCTCCAAGGGAGATTATATTTTACAAATTAGATTATGATAGTCGATATTCTCCATATTGACCAGAAAAGAACCAAGAATTCTAGTGAAATTCCAAGTGTTCTTTTCCTAGTTTTTTGAAATTCTTTCACTAAATAGCCGACAGCACTAATTGCTATAAGAATGAAAAGAATAAGTTCAAGTGTAACTGGCATTTAATCTACTCCTAATCCTTTATTTTAATTTAGTATATAACGATTATAAGATATTTTTGTGGATAATGGTGAAAAATTAAACAAAACAATCTCTATATGAAAAAAGGCCCTGTTGTCTCCAACAGAACCTCTTCTAAAATGGCAAAGAGTAACTCTTACCTTACTCTTTGTTTATATACTACAGGAATGTTAATGGAAATCCAAGGCTCCTTATATTGAGAAATAAAGAAGAATCATTTTAAATAATTTTATCATTGTTATAAATAAAGGAGCAGTTAGCCAAAACTAACTGCTCATCTCCAAGGGGGAACAAGGAGAAAATCTAATGTCATATACATTATTGACGGAATATTGAGTTTTATTCAAGGTTGGTTCCAAAAAAATGACATGCCACCAAAATATAAAATGATTAAAAGGACAATTACTATGAAAGCAATTAAAGAAATTTTCTTCCAGGAATTTTTCATTAGTAGACCTCCTTTATGAAGAATATTAACACTTTATAAGAAACTGAACAAAATAATCCTTTTAATAGAAAGTGAGGAATAACAATGGGACTAGGAAACAGAGGTATGCATTTTGAAAAGCTTATCAATCTATCGAATGAAATGTATCAAAGAGGTGGAGTGGCGCTTATAAACAAGCGTCCGACTCCTGTGAAGGTGTTAAAAAGTAAAGGTGGCCGTGTGCTAAATGGATTCTATGAAGCTAAAAGTACAGTAGACTATGACGGCGTGTATAAGGGACGAGCTATCGCATTTGAAGCAAAATCTACAGAGAATGCTACAAGATTTGATTTAAAGAACATTGCGCAGCACCAGTTAGATTACCTGGAGAAGGCAGAGAAGATGGGAGCAATTTGTTTCTTCCTTATAGAGTTCAGTAAGGATAAGTCAATATTTGTAGTACCACTATCAGTCATTCAATCTTACGTAAGGATGTCTCATCAACCGAAGGGCAAGAAGTCTATACCAAGAGCAGACTTTGATATTTATGGGTACTTAGTAGAACAGACAGAACAAGCGCCGATTGATTACTTGCAGTACGTTGATGAAGCAGCAGCTCCAGTTATGTTTGATGGCATGATTCAATTTGATCAGGACCATAAGAAAGTAGCAAATAACATTGAAGCAGCGAAAGAGAAGATGATCAACAAGAAACATAAATTATTAAAGGCTTAATGAATAACGGAACCATGCAGAGTGGGTGGTGGGGCTACTTGCTATGAATGGTTCACTTATTCAACAAAGAGATAATAAAATTTCACGTACCTGATGTGAATGTAAAAACCAAAATTCAGAAATAGGGGGATTCCTTCATGGAGAGACAATTAACATTATTACCAGCTATCGATGATAAGAAAGTACAAAAAGAAGTAGTAAGTGTATTAAAGGAGTACAGAGCACTCAAGATGCGTTTTAGCAATGATGTGGAGCAGGAAGGAATTAGTTTATTCCCTGAGTTGCGTGATTCAAGGAATACGAGTAAATGGAAGGTGCAGCAGGTAGAGAAGGCACTGAACAATTTATTAGATGAGGATGAGCGTAAAATCGTTGAGCGTAAGTTCCTGACGAACGAGAGAGTAAAAGATTCAGATGTATATCACGATCTACTGCTCAAGAAGACATATTTTTACGAGAAGAAGCAGAGTGCGGTTAAATTGATTGCTACAGCACTTGGAATCATCTAAAAACAGCGAACAAAACGCGAACTTTTTGGGGGACTAAATAAAATGTTAAAAATTATAAATTATATGTACAAGCCCTTTGACAACCGCATATTGAAGAGGATTAGTACACCTATAAGTGAAACGTTCTTATGCGAGAATGTCACGGTAACGTATACCGCATAGTAGGGCGGGCAAGG
The DNA here is from genome assembly GCF_054771475.1 of Bacillus sp. MN7755. Classification (NCBI taxonomy): domain Bacteria; kingdom Bacillati; phylum Bacillota; class Bacilli; order Caryophanales; family Bacillaceae; genus Bacillus; species Bacillus sp. MN7755. The sequence goes on along the minus strand of NZ_BTRL01000024.1, from coordinate 43,412 downwards.
CGGTACGAACCCGCGTTAAGACGAAAAGACCAATGAATGTATATCAATGACATATTCCAGTGTGGCGGGTGGGAGATGACTCGCATTCGTCATGCTGTTTATTATATTTATCATTCAGCTCAGATGCGTCCTCTGGGTTGATAATAAATATAAGTCTATTTCTCTCTAGTATGTCGGTTCTTGAAAATGGAATGGGGGTGGTTGCTCATGATTGAGTGACGCTTGCATTCTAAAAAGCTAAAAAGTATACGTGACCTCGTACATTAGTCATTACTCACGATTCTTATTAATGACCAAAACGGGAGCAAAGAGTTCCACTCTTTGTTTGAGCCAATACAACGGAAACATTTCCCTTCCGTCCCTCTAGTGTATCGGTTCAAACAAGGCGTCGGAAGAAACACATACGTCTTGATATAAATCCGTTATAATTCGATATTGGTCAGCGAAGGCGAAAATGATATTAATTAGCCGAAGTATTAAGCCAGCTCTACGGAGTATAAACGAGAAGATTCTTGGTCTTCTCCTAACCACCGAACATAAAGTGCGTAGCTAATAAGGGCTAGAAAATTATATGATGCGGTGGTTTGGAGAAGGTTGAGAGTGATCTTGACCTTGGAAGAGGAACTTCATCCTTTTGTTTTTATTTCTCTCTATTAGATTGGTTAACTAGGGGCAAATTGATAAAATATTTTTTGTATTATTTAATAAAAGTATATATAATTATATTGATGTTTTAATATTAATTAGTTAAAAATGGGGAAAGAAAAATGAAGATTAAATTTGCTGTGGTTAAAGATGAAAATTTTGATTTTACTTTATTAGAAACAAAATTGCTAAAAACTTTTAAAGAAGTGGATAATGTAGCAATAGTTGAAAAGGTTGAAGATAAAATTTTTGAAAAAGATGATGTGCCAACCCATTTAACGGAGATTACTATTAATGTTACAGGAAAGAATATCGGATATAGATCAGTTTCAGCTAGTATATTTATTGTTCTAGAAAGTCTATCAATGAAGCTATTCAATATTAATATTAGTATACATTAAGCATCCATTATGGATGCTTTTTTCTTTGTTATATAAAAATTACATATTAAACATATATTTATACGTTTTGTTCCTACACATTAAGGAATAGTAATAAAAAGATAATACCGATGAAACCGTATAAAAACAAAAAGAATCCTAAGATGGGTAGTTTTTTATGAAAGCCGAGCATGATAAACCTCCTTGGGTATATAAAGGATTATAATATATCGTTGGTCTATTTAGAATAGTAACCATGAATTGGATGGAATTATGGATGATTAAACCAATAGCAATTATCGTAGGCGCTGCCGTGATCTGGTGGTGTCTTCTTCGTTGTTAAGAAAAGATAAGAGGAAAATAAAAAAGAGAGCTAATGCCCTCTTTTTTTGATGTGGTAATTAATCGCAGATTGGTATTCCAAGCACTCTTAGAGCCAATGCTACTTGAAGAGAAATCTCTAATCTAGCAATTTCAATACCAGCTACTGAGAGAACTAAAAAAGGTTGTCCATTTACAAACACAACGCAACTATCCATGGTTACGCCTCCTTTCTAGTAATCTACTATAGTATATGTGTGAATCGTTAATATGTAATAGTTTGATTAACGGATTTAATATAATTGATAGATTAGCCTATTTAAAAAAACAAATGAACATAACGGTTGGAAATTGAGAGATGAGATAGACTTTCAAATTGAAATATAATTACTCTAAAACATAGACTAGTAAACAAGCTGTTTTCACCTTTTATTCATAGAATATGATGAATTCTATTTTTAGAGGAGGGAATCATATCTATGGGATGGAATAATAATTTTGGACATTCTCGAGATTGTAATAGATTTTGGGATGATTTAGTATTTTGCGGATGCGGTCGTAGACGCAGAAGAAACGATTTTAATGACTGTCATTGTAGACGCGATTGCGATTGTGATGAGTGTCGTCGTAGACGTGATCATGACCGCGATCGTGATCATGATCATGGTGAACATCGAGATTGGTAAAATCTTTTGAAAGAGTGCATATCTTAATCGCACTCTTTTTTATTATGTTTTTATTAGTACTTATTAACTCGAAGGATACCGTTTCAATTTGATTGAACATCTAACAAAACAAACGAACACAAGGAATAAAATGATGTCCTAATTAGGTCTACTCTTTTAGGATTTGTTTTGTTCACATTTTAGACATAATTTAAATCCTTGTTTTACAAGTGCTTTATTGTCCTGTTTACATGTACGGAAAAGTAATGGTATTATTGGCTTATAGTTAATTTCCGGACACTTATACGGACGAAGGGGAGACATTAGATGATTCTTGGGTATGCTCGTGTATCTACACAGGAACAAAACTTAGCAAGACAACTCAAACAGTTAAATGATTATGGGTGTGATTATGTATTTGAGGAGAAAACAAGTGGGGCAACAACTGATAGACCAGAATTACTACGCATGTTGGATAATTTACGTGAAAGTGATGTAGTCGTTGTTACTGATTTAACTCGAATTAGTAGGAGTACTCAAGATTTATTCAAGCTTATAGAAACAATTAAAGGAAAAGGTGCATCGATTAAATCGATAAAAGATACTTGGTTAGATACAACAAGTGAAAATCCATACAGCACTTTCCTACTTACTGTCATGGCTGGTGTTAATCAGTTAGAGCGTGACTTAATTCGAATGCGACAAAGAGAGGGTATTGAACTAGCCAAAGAACGTGGTGTTTATAAAGGGCGCCCTAAGAAATATGACGATGATAATCCTAATATGGAACATGCTTTAGATTTGCTTGCGAACCGAGAGACGAATAAGTTTACAGTAAAAAAGATATGTGAAGTTACTGGTGTAAGTCGCACGGTTCTTTATGAAAGAGCGAAAGAAAAGGGAGTTATGTAAATAATAAAGTAGCGAATCCGCTGCTTTATTATTTTATAAAGAAGCATTTTAAACATTTCTTATAGCGTTGAATACTTATGTAAATATGGAAAACAGATTTGGTTCTTGGAATGAGGGATCGATGTGGATATAACACATATTATGGCGAGGATAGTGGTTAATGGGAAAGATCTTCCGTTTACTTCAGTTAGGACAACTGCATGGATTAATGGACCTGCGAATGATTTAATCGTTACGACTAAGCAAAGGGTGGATGAGCTTTATCGGTTTATGTGGTCACGGGTGCCAATTATGCTAACAATGTATTTCCTTCAGGGGGCTGACTTGATGAGATTTGCTAGAGTTGCAGGAGTTGATGAAAGTATAACGGGAGAATATATATATCATTTTATTTGGTGATAAGACAAACCTTAAGTAGCCTAATAGCTGCTTTTTATTTTATAAAGGAAAACTCCCTACCTAGGGGCTAGATGATTTTCTTCATACCACAATGACGGCATTCTCTTAAGAAGATGAAATTTTTAATGGAACTTTTGAATGCGGAATTGCCGCAATTATCACAGCGACCGCTGATTTTATCAGGATGTTCTTCGTATGTGTATATTTTGCTTAAATCGTATTTTTGTTCTGGTTCTTTATTTTCCATTCGTTTCACCTACATATCAATCTGATTTTAAACAACTGAATCATAATAACATGAAGTTTTCACGTAGTGGATGCTTTTTATTTTGCAAAAAGAACCTGCAAACCTGCAGATTCTCTTGATAATGATTTATGAAGTAAGACCCGAAAATATAATACAATGATTCGAAAATGAGTTCAAGAGTGTTTGGTGATTTAAGCCACTCTATAATCTTTGTTTTTAAGCTTTTTTCTAATATCCATAAATCCTATAATTATTATTGCCATGCATATTAACTTAAGCCAACGAACCTCTTGGTGGTACATTAGCCCAGAGAAGAATTCATAGGCATATAACAAACCGACAATTGGAAATAGCCAAGTCATAAATTTCAAATCTTTTAGATGAAACTTATAATTATTAATTTTTTTCCACATATGTATCAACTCCTATTGTTATGAGGTTCTGTAGTTTTTCTTTTTGAAATCTCGCATGTTGAGGATAAAGAATAGAAGGAAGATAACAGCTCCGATGCCATTAATCCAGTAGTATGTGCGCCCTGTTGTGAATCCGTTATAGAATTCATAGGCATTCCAAATTACAAGAAGTACTGAGCAGACAGTAGAAATCATTAATGAGCCAAAACTTCTCATGATTTTCACCTCGATTCGAATTTTTAGAACTTATTTATAATTTTACATTTAAATAAATAGATTTACAAGGGGAGGAATAAAAGAAAGAACCCGCTGGAGTTCGGGTCCTTTCATAAGTGATGATGTATTCTCGGCTTGGGAACTGAGAAAAACACAAAAATATAATACATCGTGTTTTAGAGAATTTCAAGACTAAATTAGGGATTACCATGAGGAGGAGTTATAACGAGTTTCTTCCTATTAATATAGAAGGTGGTGGGTGATATGAAGTGAAACAAAAACACGAGTTAGCTCAAGAAGATTACATGCAAGGTATGAAGTATAAGGAACTTGCTGAGAAATACGAAGTCAGTATTAATACAATTAAGTCCTGGAGAAAAAGGCATGGTTGGAATCGAAAAGGGGTGCACCCAAAAGATGAAAAAGGATGCACCCAAACGAAGAAAACAGGTGCACCCATTGGGAATAAGAATGCAGTGGGTAATTTGGGTAACAGGAACCCTAAGTATGGGAACAAGAATGCAGTAGGTCATGGTCCGCCAAAAGGGAACCATAACGCTATGACGCATGGATTCTTTCGAAAACACTTTCCAGAAGATGTGGCTGACTTAGCTGCTGAGATCATGGAGAAGAATCCGATTGATATGTTATGGGAAAACATAACGATTCAGTATACGGCTATTATTAGAGCGCAAAGATTGATGTTTGTTAAATATCAAGAAGATACAACGAAAGAACTACGAAAGAATAAGGTTACTGAAAGTGGATTCGAAGAAGAATGGGAAATTCAATTCGCTTGGGATAAACATGCTACCTTCTTAAATGCACAATCGCGGGCAATGACTACATTATCGCAGCTGATAGAAAGATTCGATAGGTTAGCGAGTGTTGATGATAAGAGAAGATTAGAGTTAGATAAACTGAAAGCTGACATAGAGAAAACAAAAGCTGATACCGCTCGTATTAAAGGCGAAGATGGTGAAGAATACGAAGATGATGGTTTCAAAGAGGCGCTAGAAGGCAAGGTAGAGGAAGTGTGGGATGACCATGACGACGATTCCGAAGCGTAAAAAGAAACCTGCTCCATTCAAATTTAAACCATTCTCCAAGAAGCAACTGAAGGTATTGACCTGGTGGAAACCTAACAGTCCCGTTAAAAATTATGACGGGATTATTTGTGATGGTTCTATCCGTGCAGGTAAAACTGTATCAATGGCTCTTTCCTATGTTATGTGGGCAATGGAATCATTTGAAGGCGAGAACTTTGGTATGTGTGGTAAAACGATTGGATCACACCGTCGTAACGTTATAACGCCACTTAAAAAGATGCTGAAGTCACGCGGGTATAGGGTTAAAGATCATAGAAGTGAGAATATGCTTACCATTACTAAAGATAGCGTAACAAACTTCTTTTATATTTTTGGTGGTAAAGATGAAAGTTCCCAGGATTTGATCCAAGGAATCACTGCCGCTGGCATGTTTTTTGATGAAGTGGCACTTATGGTACAAAGTTTCGTTAACCAAGCAACAGGCCGTTTGTCTGTAACTGGTTCAAAAATGTGGTTCAACTGTAATCCGGCAGGCCCGTATCACTGGTTTAAAGAGAAGTGGTTGGATCAAAAGAAAGAAAAGAATCTACTGCACCTTAAATTCTCCATGGATGATAATTTGTCATTAGATGAGAAGACGAAAAGAAGATATCATCGCATGTATAGTGGCGTATTCTATCGTAGATATATCAAAGGTGAATGGGCAGCTGCTTCTGGACTTATATTCGATATGTTTGATGAAAATAAGCATAAAGTTCCTACGATTCAAAGGGAGTACGTTGAATACTTTGTCTCTTGTGACTATGGTACGCAGAACGCCATGGTATATGGATTGTGGGGTAAGTGCATCGAAAAAGGTGAAGAAGTATGGTACAAGGTGAAAGAGTACCGTTATAGCGGTAGAGAAACAGAAAAGCAGAAAACAGATCAGGAATACTACGAAGACTTTGAGGGATTTGTAGGGGATTTGCCAATCCGTGGTACAGTAGTTGACCCGTCCGCTGCTTCATTTATAGCTTTGCTAGTTAGGAACAAACAAAAAGTATATAAGGCCCGAAATAATGTTAAAGAGGGTATTGGTAATGTCGGTGTTGCGCTTAACACGGGCATTATTTATTTTAACGATTGCTGTAACGAAACATTTAAAGAATTCGCTTCTTATATATGGGATGAGAAATCAGTTGAACGTGGTGAAGATAAGCCACTGAAAGAGAATGATCACCATATGGACGAAACAAGATACTTTGTTAATACAATTATTTACGGACTGCGTAAAAAGAAGAAAAAGAAAAGAGGTGAAGCAGCTTAATGATGAATAAAAGGAAAGTTAGTGCCAAAGTAATTAAGGCGGCGGGAACAAGTGCTCAGGTACTATCCCGCCAGCAAGAGAGTGAAAATGAGAAGTATGCTGTAAATGAAATCATTGAACCACCTTATAGAATAGAAGACCTACAGCAGATTAGAGAAAATAGTACGATTCTTGGGCAATGTATTGATGCGTACAAGCGTAATATAGCTGGGTTTGGTCATGAAATGAAGTATAAGCAAGATGATAACAAAGAAACTCCTGAAATGAGGGCGGAGTGGACGTTAGTTGATACTGAAATTATTCCGTTATTTAGCTTCGAAAAGCCATTCAAGGAGATTCTTGAAACGGGCATTGATGATAAAGAGACGACTGGCAATGGTTATATTGAAGCGATTCGTAATTTAGAAGGAAAGCCTGCTGAATTAATAAATATGTTACCGCAGTACATGCGAGTGACTCGTAAAGATGATAACCCCCAAGAAGTTACATACTTAATTAACGGAAAAGAAGTCAAAAGAAAGAAAAGGTTCCGTCGCTATGTACAACGAGTAGGATCAGTAGATACTTATTTCAAAGAGTTTGGCGATCCGCGTTTCTTAAATAAAAAGACTGGTGAGTTTTCCGATGTTTCGTTAGGAGAGAAAAACGCTACCGAAGTCATTCATTTGAAGATTGGTAATGGACCATATGGCATTCCGCGTTGGGTATCGCATGTTGTACACATGGTAGGGGCTAGAAAGGCAGAAGAATTAAACCTTCGCTATTTCAAACAAGGTAGGCATATTCCAATGGCTATATTGCTGAAGAATGGCATTTTATCAGAAGAAAGCGAAGCTGCTCTTACCGATTATGTTTCAAATGTCGAAGGTGAAGATAATCAACATAAATATCTCTTATTGCAAGTTGAAAATGCAGATGAAGGTGTAGTTGGTGATACACAGCCAAACATTGATATAGAGTTGAAATCACTAGCGGATGTATTGCAAAATGATGCCTTATTCCTTGAATACGATGAGAAATCACGCCAAAAGGTACAATCAGCATTCCGTTTGCCAGATGTATATGTTGGTTACATTAGAGACTTTAACAGAGCAACTGCTGAATCTGTGCGTGAGATTACAGAAGAGCAGGTGTTTGAACCTGAGCGTAACAGCTTAGAGTTCATCATTAATAACGTTCTTTTGCTTCCATATGGATTAAAACACGTATATGTGAACCTACGTAAGTCAGAAATTAGTAACACGGAAGATATGGTTAAAACCGTTGAGGTACTGGCTGATAAGGGCGGTTTAACATTCCGAGATATACGTAATATCGCTGGTAATATGCTAAACAAAGAGTTCTCTGATTATGATATTCCTGAAGCAGATCAACCAGTTGCTTTAGTTTTAGAAAGACATCGTAAAGTAAGTGGTTGGCAAAAAGGATTAGGAGAAACTCTACAGAAGTCAGCTGATAGCAATTCAAATGAGGAACTAGTCAATGTAATGAAAGATCTACGTGACTTACTGGAGTCGATGCAAAATGCAGAAGATTGATAAGCTATTAGTTTCTCTTAATGAATGGATTGCAAAGGCTGATACGGATGATTTCGTAGCTTCATTGCCTACTGATCTAGCAGTATTTGACATGTTACCAGGATACGTTGAGGAATTTGAAAAAGAAATTGCTAAACTGCTTTGGAAACAGAAGAAGTACCTTGTCGATGGAATTAAGAACTATACGAAAAAAGATGCTGTGGAGAAGGGGATCAAGATAAAGGACATTATTGACTTTGTCACTAGTAGCCTATTTGGGGCGGATACCTTTGCTAAAAGCCTGAGCAAAGCAGCAAGGAAGTTTCTTGATTATACAATGAAGGACATGACAACAGCTTTTATGGATGCGATTGACCCAGATATTCAATTTAATATCTTCTCAAAACGTACTACAAAGTGGATTGACAGTTGGGCGGATGAATTAGGAAAGATTATGAAGGTTAACTCCCACAAAGCAGTAGAGCGGATTTTAAACGAAGGATTAGAGAATGGGAAAGGTATTAGTGAAATAGCAAGAGAGCTTGCAAAGCTTCCGGAATTCGACCGTAAAAGAGCGAAGAGGACAGCGCAGACCGAAGTCCTTGCAGCATGTTCCGCTTCTCAATTTGAATCATATTGCCAATCCCCTGCGGTTACGGGTAAGAAGTGGCGCCATAGCGGTGCAAAGAATAACCAATCGCGTGACAATCATGTGGCGTATGACGGTACAACGGTTCCGGTAGAGGAAGAATTTGAACTGCCTGGATCTGGTGAGAGATGTATGTTTCCTCGAGATAGTTCTCTATCTGCTAAAGAAAGAGTTAACTGCAAATGTGTTATGTCTCCTTCAGTAGATAACAACATATTAGGGCTATCTGAAGAAGAGAAGCAGAAGATTAGGGAAGAAACTTTGAAGGAGTTGAGTAGGAAATGAAGATGTCTAAAACTATGCTGATTCATATTTGAAAGGAGGTGAATAGAACAGATGACAAAGCGGAAATTGAAGAATCTACAAGTCTCACACGTTTCTTATGTAAATGCAGGTGCAAATAAACGAGAATTCTTTTTGACTAAATCAGATAAAGAACCGAACTTTGAAAAAGAAGTGCGTATTATTAAATCAAATGATGAAGAAAAACGCTTAGTATATGGAATTGTTTATGAACCGGGTGTTCTTGATAGTCATAACGATTTCGCTGACGAAGTGACTATCGAGAAAGCTGCTCATGAGTTCATGCTCAAATATCGACAGATTGATAAGGACCATGATTTCCAAGCAGGAGTTGGTGAAGTAGTTGAATCATATATCGCTCCTGCTGATATGGAAGTGAACGGTGAGGTAATAACAAAAGGAACATGGGTGCTTGTTACTAAGGCAACTGAGGAAGTGTGGGAATCTATCCAAAAGGGAGACTATAAAGGATATTCCCTTGCAGGAGTCGCAGAAACAGAAGTGGTTGAAGAAGAAGTAACTAAAACTGAAGAGAAGCAATTTAAGTCCTTCTTCCAATTGATGAAGGGCTTTTTTAGTGGAGAGAAAGTTGAAAAAGGCGAGGTTAGAGATAAATTTAACCAGAATAAACATCGCCGTGATGTTAACGCCTCTTTCTCTGCACTAGAAGATACTTTCTATCAATCGTTATGGAATGCTCCTACTGCTGATGCTATCGACTTAGATCGTATTGAAGCAGCCGCACTTGAATTTGTTGAGATTATCAATGAATTGAAGGACACAGAAGCAGTTGTAAAGGTATGGGAGGAAAAACCTGTTGTATCTCTTGCTGAAGAAGTAGAGAAAGCAGGTAAGAAAATCAGTGTTCCAAACATGGGAGATATCGACGCTGCTATTGAGTCATTAACAAATCTAAAAACACGCGTCACACCTTCAACGGAAGGCGCAGAGAGTGAGGGAAACAATATGGAGTTTAACCAAGAACAATTAGAAAAAACATTAACTTCAGCAGTAGAAAAGGCTGTTGGCCCAATCAAGGAAGAGTTAGCTACTGTTAAGAAACACCTTAATCTCGACGAGGAAAAAACAGAAGAAGATATTAAGGTGGAAAAAGCTGTTGAAGCCGCTACCGCTCCTTTACGTGAAGAGATTGAAGCATTAAAGAAATCTCAAGGTATTAGTAATCAGCAAGATACTGATGTTGTCGAGAAAGCAGAAGTAAAAAAGTCTGTATGGAATGGCTTACTGTAAGCCTGAAGGAGGAAAATATATATGACACTTAATAACAAAACAATTATTGAAAAAGCGGACGTTACTCTTGCCACATTAGCTAGTGGTGGTTTAATGAATCCTGAACAAGCTGATACATTCTTACGTATGGTGCAAAATTCTCCTACTATTCTAAAGGACTCGCGTTTTGTTCAAATGGCCTCAGACACACTTAAAATTGAAAAAATCGGATTTGGTTCCCGTATTCTCCGCCCTGGTATTGAAGGTGTACCTTTAAAAGACTCTGATCGCTCTGCTCCATCAACTAGCACAATTACGTTAAATGCTAAAGAAGTAATTGCGGAAGTGCATATTACCTATGATACATTGGAAAACAATATTGAGGGCGGTAATCTTCAAAATACTATCATGCAGATGATAGCAGATCGTGCTGCATTAGATATCGAAGAGCTAATTTTGAATGGTGATATAGCGTCGACAGATTCATATTTAGCTTTATTAGATGGGCTTCGCAAACAAGCAACTTCGCATGTTGTAGATTGTGCTGCAGGTGCATTTACTAAAGATGTATTTAAGAAAGCCTATAAAGCTGTTCCTGCTAAGTACTTACGTAACCCTAAAGACTGGAAGTTTTACACATCGCATGGTTTAGAAATTGAATGGAAAGACCAAGTAGCGATGCGACAAACTAACTTAGGGGATGTTTCACTTCAAGGTGGTTTAGCTTCTGCTTATGGGGTTCCAGTAGAGGGAATTGCTATGTTACAACCATATAATGAGGGAGAAAATACTGTATCTGATATTTTATTAACGCCGCCTAAAAATATTGTGACAGGTATGAGCCGTAATATTCGAATTGAGGTAGATAAGGATATCCGCGCTCGTAAATTCATTATTGTTTTAACTGCGAAGGTTGATGTGAAGTTTGAAGAGGAAGATGCAGTTGCAAAAGTTATCAAAGTTAAGGAGTGATGACTTTTGAATTATTACGTTAAATTAATTGTTGGTAAAACATATGACGTCCATGAACGTCTTTTTTTATTGGACCAAGAAGAGAAGGTTACAAAGAAAACCTATGATTATCTAAATGGTAATGAACAATTTGAAGTTCGAAAAGACAGTAGTAAATCTAAAGGAGAGGAGTGATAAGTATGGCACTTATTACTGCTCAAGAATTAATAGATTATACTGTACTACCTGAAGTCAAGAAACGTCCTGTTCCTCTATTGGAGCAGGACATACTTGAAGCAGATACAGAGATTTATAATCTCTCTAAAATAGATTTTAGTGATAAAACGAAATATCCTGAAGTTCCGGCAGAAGTGAAGTTAGCATGCAAGAAATTAGCTCAGTATTATGCTTATACAAACGCCGATACAACTGCGATGAAAGGTATTAAGTCTGAAAGTATTGGTAGCGGTGATTACTCCTATACAAAGGATAGTTCCAGTATCACAAAACCTTTTGTATTATACCTTTTGCAAAAATTTATGGATCATAAAGGTAAAAATAAAATCACATTCAAAATGAGGGCTATATAATGTCACTGCAAGGGATGATGGTCCATGAATGTGCTATTTACCATTTACAGAAGGAAACAAAGCCCGGGAAGTATGGGCAACCAGGAGAAGAGGTTTATTTATATCATGATACTCCTGATATAGCAGAACAAAGCTGCTACTTTGCAGAGAATATGGCAGTTGCTAGACCTACTGCAATACAATCTGCGCCGAACCAGTTAAATGAACAGCATACACGAGTGTTATTTATGCCTGGTACAGATATAAAACATAATGACAAGGTAATCAAGAAGAATACTAGTGTCGTTTACTATATACGCAATCCATTTCCAGTAGTACATCCACTTACTGGTGAGGTTTCACATATAAAGGCCACTGCGGAGAGGAAGAGTGAGCCATGGCTAGCCAAATAACAACTAGGGGATTTCGTGAGTTCAGTGCAAAGTTGAATCGTATGGCAAGCGGATTAGATCGGAACGTTGCTTTATGGCTTGAAGCTAGCGGATTTCAATTTCTAGAAGAGGTTCAAAATCAAATCATTTCATTAGCAGTAGTCGATACTCGCCGTCTATTAAATAGCTTTGATAAAGGTGCAGACGGAAATGTATGGCGTTCCTCCGATGGTGGATTAACATTAGAGATTGGCAGTAATTTGAGCTACGCAAGGCTCCAAAATGATGGGTGGCAGCAGGTGAGAAGGTTCGTTCCTGGTAGATGGGAAGGACATAATTTTGAATATGACCCACATGCACCAACAGGAATGATGCTAACTGCTAAATTCATAGAAGGCCGTCCCTACTGGGATAATGCAGTTGCTATTTATGAACGCATGTTTCAACGTTCATTTGACCGCCAATTTAAGCAATGGGTACAGAATGGAGCGAGATAATTATGTATGAGCAAATACATGGCTCCATGAAAGCTTTTGTATACGACAGTTTACCTGCCAATACATTCGCTTATCATGATCAAGTTCCAGAAGAACTAGTTATTCCATCGGTATATTATCCGATTTTATCTATAAATGATGATAAAACTTCAAAAGATCATTACACCTTACTATACACAATGGTAGTAAGGTTTTTTAATGCAGCGATAGATAAGGCAATGCTAGAAGCAGAAAAGGTTGCTAATAAAATCAGAAGTAACGGTTACACAGTACATCTGCGAAATGAAGATGGTAGTGAATCGATTGAAACGATATATTTTCGGAGAGTAACAACTGCTCCAAGTGGAGTTGGCTCTGCGCAACTAACAATGATTTTTGAATATCAACAAGCCTATGTAAATGAAGGAGTGTGAAATATATGGCTGAAACACCTGGAACAGTTAAGAACAAAATGTACCGTGGTGATGAGTTTATTATCGCTGCCAAAATAAAGGATCAGACTAATCAATCTGTATTAGTAAGGCCATTTGACCAAACTGAAGACTCTCATAATATTGAAGCTGATGAAATTGAAGCAGAGTCTAAAGATAGATCATATTCCGATTATGGAAAAAGAAAAGAAACTCGTTCGTTCTCTTGTACGTTAGCGGAAGGCGACCCGTATTATCCTGCTGTTAAGGCTGCCATTAGAAATGGTGAATATATGGAGATTTATGAAATTAATATGAGAACGAAAGAAGCAGAAGCTGGTAACTATATGATTACTTCTTTTGAACGTTCTTCATCTAACGGTGAATTTGTTTCTTATTCAGTGGAAGTAAAATTATCCGGATCTGTAAGAACAGAAACACTCACAGAAATTCCTAAAGGTGCAGGTCAGTAAAGGGCGGTTTTTACCGTCCTCTTTAAATTTGAAAACAACATCCAATTAAAAGGAGATTGATATAAATGCGTTTTGAAATCGATAAAAAGGAATACGAATTAAAACTTACTTTTGGGAACATCTATGAATTAAATAAAAAATATGAGGGCGGTTCAAATGAAGTTGTAATGGCTTGTATGCAAGGAGATTTAGAGTTGTTTGTCGATGCTATCTACTTTGGATTAATGCATACAAAAGAAGGATTTACACGCGATAAAGTCATGGAGAACATCGAAAAACAATTTGAAGAGGGGAAAATCTCTCAAGAATTCATTGAAGCACTTTTAAATGAGGTGGTAGCAGAAAGTACTTTCTACCAAAAGACAACAAAAAAGTTGAGACAACAAATGAAGAAGCAGTATCTAGCCAAGAATCCAGAAGCAGCGGAGAACCCAGAGATGATGGAAATGGTAGAGGAAATGTTCGGGAAGGTCGAAGAATAAGAGAATTTACTCGCGAGGACCTAGACAAAGTTCAACAAGATGGGTTTAGATATTTAAAATTATTGCCTAGCGAGGTTATGGAGCTTACTCCTCGTGAATTCGAAAATTTGATGATAGGTCGGAATGAGCAACACCTTGATGAGTTGCAAACAAATAGCGTGTTTGCACTTATGATGCGTGTAGCCTATCATCATGACCCTAAAAAGAAATTAAAACCATCTGATCTATTTGACCGAAATAAGTTGAATGGAGAAAATAATCAAGATTTAACGATAGAAGAAAAAATGAAGAAAGCGCAAGAGCATATGCAGTTCTTACAAACTCTCAACTTCAATTAGAAAGGAGGGAGAAATTTGGCCACACAAGAAGAATTAGTTGTTCAGTTTAGGGCTGAAACTAATCAAATGCGTCGCGAGATTCAACAGATGCGTCGTGAAATGAATGATTTTGTCACATCAACCAGTCGAAGCTCTAGAGAATATCGACGTAGTATTGAAAATATGGGTAATGCTAACAGTGAATATAGTCGTCGATTAAGGCAAATGAAATACGAACAACGAGAAGCTATGCAGCCTCATATTGAAGAGTTAAAACGAACTAAACTCGCTTATTTAGATGCTGCTATGAGCATGGCAACATACTCTGGTAGTGCCCAGGATTTAATTGCTCAAGTTAACAGAATTGGTAAAGCAGAAAAAGCCGCGAATGATGAAATTATGAAACTAGACAGAATGAAACAAGCTAGTATTTTGCAAACCATCGGTATGTTGAACAATATGTCTACAACATCAAGTAAACTACAAGGTAACTTACAACGTATGGGTAATCCATTATACAACGTTTCTAGAGGTGCTTTAGCAGCAACGAATGCAATGGAACGATTGGCGAATAGAAGTAGTGCTGCTCAGTTAGCTTTAGAATTTCTTGGACCTACTGCGAATATGAAGCAGTTAAATGATCAAATTCGTATTATTAACCAATCTGTTATGGGAATGGGACAAGCGTTTTTAGTCGTTGGTGCTGGAGCAGTTATGTTTTATGGCAAATTGCATAAAGCTAATATGGAGATGAACCCTAAATACGCAAAAGCATATAAAGACATGATGGAGTCACTTACTGAAGCGTTACAGCCAATGAGGGATGCGTTTGCTGCTTTAATGATACCTATTTATAATTTTGTTAATACAATGGCGAAAATGGTCATCGCATTTAATGAAGCGCATCCTACTTTAGCGAAATTCATCCAAGGGACAATGATGCTAGTTCCAGCCTTAACACTCCTATTGCTGCCATTAGGTGCAGGAATGGGATTATTAAAAGGGTATAGAGCAGCGTTTGCTGCTTTATGGATGATTATTAAACCGGCAGTAATGGTGTTAGCCATGGCGAGTCCTGTAGCATGGGCGCTAGCAGCTGCGATAACAGGCTTAGCTTTAGGGTTTACTTATGCTTATAAAAATATAGAACCATTTAGGAACGCAGTAAATAACGTGATAACCGTTTTTAAAGCGTTTTGGCAAGTTTTACAAGGAAATAGTGATGGTGCAGCTAGTATGCTCACTTCACTAGGAATGTCACCAGAGAATACTAGAGCGATCATATCATTTGGTGAAACAGTTCGAGGGGTAATTGAAACAATTAAACAAGTTTTTTCAGGCTTTGCAGTATTCATGCAAGGCATTTTTACGTTGTTCGCAGGTGATGAAGAAAACGGAACAGCATTATTAAAATCGTTAGGGATGAATCAGGAAACAATTACAACGGTTGTTAATACTGTATCGTCTATCAAGCAGGCAATAAGCGAAATCTGGTCCTTCATGACTGCAATTGGAACCCAAATAGCCCAGTTTTGGCTAGAAAACGGAAGTCAGATAAAACAAGCCTTTTCCGATTGTTGGTCTGTAGCGAGTGAAATAATAAAATCGGTAATGCCGATTATAGTCGCAGTTTTCCAATTTGCGTGGCCGATTATTAAAGAGATTGTGATTGGAACGCTAGAAGCGATACGTGATTTTATACAAGGAATTCTAAAAGTTATACTTGGAATTGTGAAAGTTTTTTCATCCCTTTTTACCGGCGATTGGGCTGGAGTGTGGGAAGGGGTTAAGGAAATTTGGTTCGGAGCACTAGAAGCGATTTGGGGTTACCTGCAATTATGGGGTGCTGGGAGAGTCCTAAAGTGGCTTGGTAAATTTGGAAATGACATAGGTCGGTTATTCGGTAAATTTTGGGGAGATATAAAGAAAATTTGGAATGATGCCCTTGCAGATTTATATGTATTCTTCGGTTCAAAATTAGAAACTATAACCCGTCTAGCGCAAAGTTGGGGCGGTATGTTCAAAAATTTCTTTGTTGGAATTTGGGACGCTATTATAGGCGGAATACAAAATAAAATGAATAACGTGGTTTCGGCTATTGGGTGGGTACTAGGGCAAGCAGTAAATACAGTCCAGCGTTTTGTAAGTTACTTTTTCACGATTGGCCAACAAATGATTTCTGGTCTTATTAATGGTATTTACAGTTATGCTAATAAACTTATAGACCAGGTTTTTAATATTGGTCGTTCCATAAAAGATACTATTACCGGATTCTTCCGTATCCACTCTCCTTCACGTGTGATGAGAGATATAGGGGTATACGTAGGTCAAGGTTTAGATCAGGGAATGGATAGTATGATAAACCCTCTAGTACGTACTGCGTTAGATATGGCATCTGCTGTTAAAGATGGATTTTCAAGTTTGACAAATTCAATTCAGATGGGTGATATTCTTCCTGGTAATGTAGTAGCTCCTGTGATTCCTTCAATTTCAGGAAGTTACAATGCCCCGTCGTATGTAACTGGTGTTAGTTCATCGTCAGATTTCGGGCAACAAGCAATGATTAACTCCCAATCAGCTAATGTCGCAAGTCAAAATGATACTAGATTAGTGGCATCTGCAGTTAAAAATCTAGGTGACAAATTAGATAATCTACAAGTTGTTATGGAAGGTGAAACAGTAGGGCGTATTGTACGGCCTCATGTAAATGAAGGGAATGCAGTCGAAAACACAGTAAGGAGGTATTTCTAATGGACGTACAAATCACAAGAATAAATGGACAAACTATGAAACTATCTGACATAAACGTTCAGGCGCAGGACTTCCGTGTGGGATCGATTGAAATGCGTCCTACCTATATAGATGTAGAGGGAGCGAACGGAAGAATTAGCACAGGATCTACTTATGGGGTAAGGACTATAACCGTACCCTTTTATTTTAAAGCGCAGGATTTACTAGATGTAGCAATAACGCGAGATAAACTATTTGAAATGATACTCAGTACAGAACCTTTCTATATTCGCGAATTACGACGATTAGAGTATCAAAATGGAGATAATCTAATTGTTAGTGGCAAACGATATAAAGTAAATATCTCCTCTACATTCGATATAGATCAGCAACTCAAATATGGATTTGGTGAATTGGAATTTGAAACAGCAGACTTGCCATTTGCTGAATCGATTGGTAAGTCATCAGATATTCAACGAGATGGAATTAGCCCAGGGAGTGGATTATGGGGAGCAGGTATGGGCATTATCAGTAATCCTGCGTCAAGGATATATAAACATAAAGCCATATCAGGGCAGCGATTTCAAATTTTCAATCCTGGTAACATTCCAGTTCATCCTTTTGAACAAGAATTAAAAATAACAATTAGTGACGTAGCAGGTAGTACAGCGGGATTTATGCTTAAGAATCATACAAATTTTAGCACAGCAACAATAACGTCAGCTTTATATATTACAGACACCATTATTTACTCAGGCCCGAATATAGGTAGAAACGGGTTATCTTTTTTAAGGAATACAAAAAAAGATTTCATTGAGCTTGTACCAGGGTGGAATGCCTTAGAAGTGTTTAATTGCACCTCAGCAACAATAGAATTTGATTTTAGGTTTTACTACAAGTGAGGTGATTTGATATGTACGTACGTGATCTAGAAAATATAGAGTATATCACACAAACAACTTATTTAATTGAAGAAGAATTAAATGGGAATTGTGTGTTTTCTGCAAAGATACCACCCAATAAAGTGAATTTAACATTTCTTAATAGACTCTCAGAAATGTGGACTTTAGTCGATGATAATGAAACGGAATACAAAGTTGTTTACCTAAAGAAGCAGGGTGAAGGGCAAACGTTAACTGCTGAGATTAAAGCGGTACCGAAATTTTATGATGACTTCGACAGTGGCCGTGTGTATGAAGAATATAATCAATCTTTTACTGCGAATGCTTGTTTTGCAACTATTTTTAGTGGAATTGGCTATGTTTATCAATTGAATGGAAGTTACAACTCATTACAATGGGAAGGATTTGGTGGTGGGTCTACCCGACTTGAAATGTTTAAAGATGCATTGAATCGTTATGGGGCAGAATTTAAGGTGCTCGGAAAGGTTGTAACAATTGAACCTCAAATAGGATTTGACTTAAACGTCATGTACCGCCATAGATTGAATGCTTCTAATATAGTTCAAGAAGTTGATGCATCAGGGTTTTGGACATACGCTAAAGGTTATGGTGATTTTACAGAAGAAGATGGATGGCAAGGTGCTAAATTGATTCGTGAGTATATATCACCACTTGCAAGTATCCCTGGAATCGGAGTGCGTCACGCTCCACCTTTAAAAGACGGTCGTATAAAATTAAATGCAACAATGGAAAGCAGTTTAAAAAAGATTGTGAATGAAAGTTTAAAAATTAGCGTAACTGCTGATATACACGATTTAACGAAACAGAAATACCCGATTGCTCAGAGTGGACTTGGTGATCGGGTATTTCTTATTGATGAAAGAATTGGGTTGGATGCAGAAGTACGTGTTGTAAATCGGAGTGTATTACGTGATTGGCGTGGTAATATACTGGATATTCAATTAACCTTTGGGAATCAAGACATTACCAAAAGGTATCAGTCTAATTTAGATCATGCCGCTAAAACAATTAATGATTTGATAGAGGGGCGAGAAAAGCTCCCAATCAATGCGATGGCAGAAGAGGTTGCAAATATCACGAGTATGATTTTAGGCGTAACAAGTGAATTGGATATCACGCCACAAGGGTTAATTGCGAAGGATAAGAACAATCCCAATTATGTTGTAGTTTTGAATAGTGCTGGATTAGGTGTAAGCACTGATGGAGGAATGACCTTTAGGAACGCGATTACAGGCAGAGGTATTGTTGCAGAACGGATTTTAGCAGGAGAAATTAAAGGTTCTACACTGCGTACTGATAGTGGATCTAACTACGTTCAAATCGAAAAACAATTTATACGCTTAATGGAATCAAATTTAACACGAATGTATTTTGGTTATTACTGGAATAAAAATGGAAGAATGCAACCTACAATTTTACTTCATGAGAATATTGATACTAGTAGATTTTCTGATGGAACATTAACAATCTCACAACAAAATCTTGGAAGTTATTATACGGGAAGTATAGGAATTGCAAAAGGGGAAACAGCTCCCGGCGATACGTATTATCCAAGTACGCTTTACCTCAATTCAAATGGAAATACTCATCTATTTGGAGACAATAAGACAACAATTACGGGTGAAATGGGAATAGATTTTCGTTCATTCCGACAGGTAAGTACTTTTGCAAGTCTTATCCGTTTAGAAGCTTCTGGTAGTGCGGACATTTTATCCGGAAATCGTTTATTTATAAGGGGAACAAACGGAATAACATTCAATACTAGTAGCTTCGTGGAATTTAATTCTCAAGTAAGTACACAAGGAGTAAATATTGCTGGTAATGGTCCGGACGCTTTAGGGACTATCAAATATATGAACGGAAGTAAAGGATGGGGTGCTTATCTTCACATAGGTTCACAAGGATGGGCATTTATTAACATTTCATTATAGGAGGTATTTATGACATATCAATATTTAGGAGTAACAGTAACGATTTCTGAAGACGGTACAGTAAAAGTACCGTTAGATAAATTAGCCGATATTGGTGTTAAACCTGGTGATGTAGTTGAGGTTTTCTCAGATCATGACCAGGTTTATTTGCGTAAAACAGATACATTTTGTGAGTTGTGCAAAAAGAATGCTCATTTGCATAAGTTAGGCACATTAAATGTGTGCTCTGATTGTTTAACTAATTTACAGCAACAAGCAACGCAAGTATCGCAATAATAAAAGAGGTGAAATCAATTGGCAGAAATACTTAAAATAAGAGAAATAACAATTGATACTATGCAGCACAAGGATTTCAATGTAAAAGAAGAGGAACTAAAGCTCATCCGGTTTTACCAGAATGATTTAAACTCTGCCAAACTATTAATCAATGTTACTCATGATAAGGTAGTAACAGATTTTTCATCAGCGACAAGCGTGCAAATTGCATTTTTAAAGCCTGATTGTAAGCGAGTATTTCAAGATGTACAGAATGTGAATCAAATGCAAGGTAAGTACTATGTTGTTTTAAGTACACAAACTCTGATTGCCTATGGTAATGTCATTGCACAATTGAGATTTACTTTTCCGAATAACAAAGTAATTGAAACTTGTAAATTCGCATTTACAGTAGATGAATCAATAATGTCCGATGAGGCGATGAAATCTACAAATGAATTTCCAGTAATCCAAAAAGCAATTGAAGCAGGAAAGAAGTTTGAAGGTGTCGATATTGATGGGATTATTGCAGCTGGTGCAAAAGCGGATGGAGCAGTAAAAAGAACAGGAGATACCATGACTGGGAACCTGACAGTTCCTAGACTGTATGCAGGAAATTCTCTTAAGCAAGCAGTCGTTGGAGTCGGTGCTTCAGATGCGTATTTAGGTAATATGACTACTGGGAAATATGTACAACTAAAAGATGATGGGACTCTTTCTTATAGCGATATCCCTGTAGCATTATCAGATACAGCTCAGATGAAGAAAATTACCAAGGATAATGGTACTCAGACGATAAGTACGTCTGATCCAGCATCTGACATCTTGTTGATTATTAAAAATGCAGGCGCAGGGATGAACACTATCTACTGCCATGGTTCAGTACTCAATTCAGTTCCTTCAAAGGCTTCATGGAGAGGTATTTCATTTTTAAATGCAGATGGATACGGGCTTGTTCTCGCTAAAGACTTTAAAGGTGGTTTCTTCACTAATTATATTGATAATGGAAATTGGATTGGATGGGTAAAACACTCTGATGACTCTATTACTCAGAATGTAAAACTAACAAACGATGACGGGCAAGCTCACCCTTGTCACAAATTAGACTGTAACGACTTAACTACTGTAGGTAAATACTTTGGCAACGAACTGAAAAACTCACCAGACGGGACTACAGCGTACTACTTAATAGAGACCTTCCAAGTGGCTAACGCTTCTAGTTGGGTACAACATGCCACTAGATGGAGTGCCCCTCAACAGTATTACCGTACAAAGGTTAACACTGGTAACTGGTCTGTATGGAAAGAGTTAGCTGATAAGGATAAAACTGTTCAGAAAACAGGGGATACTATGGATGGCCCTCTTAAGTTTTCAGGGATTAACTTTGTAGAGACAAACGGTTCAGGGCTAATTCAAGGGGGAGGCTCTACAGCTATTCGCTGGAGAATATACCAGTCAGGTAATGGGGAGTTATCTTTCGTGCCTAGTGCTACAGTAGGTGGAGCTGATTGGGAGTGGAATAAAGCATTCAGAATAAAACCTGACGGAAGTGTCTCAACCCCCAAAGACGCCACAATTGACTTAGTTATCACGAGTGATTTCACTCCTACAAGTGGGACAGTTCAGAATATCGTTAGAAGAGGAAACATTGTCACTTTAATGTTGGACGTAACTCGAAATGCCGACTCAACGAATCCTATAGTGACAACACTTCCTGAAGGAGTACGTCCTATAGGTTCACTCACTACAGATATAGCATCACCAGATGGAACTATGTCGAGATTATTAATTAGATTCAACGGAGAAATCCATTTGGATACTAAAGGAAAACGTTACAGAATACTTCAGACTTTTGTGACTCCGTAAAGAGGAGGAAGTTAAATGACTCAATACTATGGATACTGCTATAACTCTGAAGGGCGATTCATCGAAATGATTCCCTTGGAAGAGAAACCGATTTATGAGAAACAAATCTTATACCGAGAAGAAACGAGAGAGATTGTCACTGAAGAGAAACTTTGTCAGCTACATCAATCCATTCAGGATGGTACTTATATACCATCTCAAGAAGATGGGGAATCAATTAGTAAATACGACTGCCCTAATTGTGTAATGGAACATGTAGAGTCTGAAACTATTAAAGTGCCATACGAGGAAGATGTTGTTATAGGTTATGGGCCTGACATTCCTGAAAATTGTACTTTAGAGGTTTGTCCTGATGGGATTTACTACCCATTATTTAAAGATGGTAAATGGGTTAAAACGACTGAACCGAAACCCGAAGAACCCAAGCCTGAAGAACCTTCAGAGTTAGAAAAAATCAAACAGCAATTAGCTGATATTCAGAAAGAACTCGAGGATATCAAAAATCAGAAACCACCAATCCTTGATGAAACAGAAGTTCCAATAGCATTTGCAGCACCTACACAAGATACACCAGATTATGAACACGAAATTAATAAAATAAAGCAAGTCATTCCGAATTTAGGAGAGCAAATTGTTGATTTGCATAGTCGAATAGCTGATTTAGAGAACAAAGAGCAGGTTTAATTAACTGGTCTTTTTATTTTGAACAAAATACGGCTTGTATAACAAAACGAAGCATGCGTATTGCAAGCTTTTTTATTTTTAGAAAAGGAGTGAAAAGATGGATCGTATTGATGTATTAATGAAAACATTTATAGCTACCTTCGGAGCTTTTTGCGGGTACTTTTTGGGAGGATGGGATACAACATTGAAAGTTCTAGTTATCATGGCAGCTATCGACTATATCACAGGAGTATTCGCAGCGGGATATAACGGAGAGTTAAAAAGTAAAGTAGGATTCAAAGGCATCGCCAAAAAGGTGGTGCTTTTTCTTTTGGTTGGAGTTGCAGCACAGTTAGATTCAGCGTTCGGAAGCAATAGCGCTATTCGTGAAGCTACAATCTTTTTCTTTATTGGTAATGAATTGTTATCTCTTTTAGAAAATGCAGGGCGTATGGGAATCCCTTTACCTTCAGCATTAACGAATGCAGTTGAAATTCTAGGCGGTAAACAAAAACAAGTAGAGAAAAAAGGAGAGGTTGAATAATGAGAGTATCAAGCCATGGAGGACACAATGCTATTGTACCAGGAGCTAACTGGGGTGACCGTAAAGAACATCTAATGGATCGTGAGTGTAATAAGGATTTCATTAACAAGTTGCGCGCCCTAGGTCATTCTGTAGAGGATGATACTGATGATGTGGGTCGCACAGCTAATGTTATCGTAGGTAACCAAGTTAGGAATATCAATGATAGACCTAATGATGTAGGATTCGCTTGGCATCTTAATGCATCTAACGGAGAAGGTCACGGAGTAGAAGTGCTTTGCTACTCTGCAAAAGAAGCACCTATGGCAGCTCGTATTTCAGCAGAAATCGCTAAGCGTACTGGATGGAAAGACCGTGGAGCTAAAATCCGTCCAGACATCGGAGTAATTCGTTCAAGTAACTGCCCATTCTTCCTTGTAGAAGCTGGATTCATAGATAATGATACAGATATGGCCAAGTGGAACGTGGACGCAATTACTTCAGCGGTAATCTTTGCTTACTTTGGACAAGAATGTGGAGGAACAAGCTCAAGTGTTGCACCTACTCAGCCAAATAAACAGAATATCATCCAAACAGGAGCGTTCTCACCTTATGAGGTGCCAGACGTAGCAGGAGCACTTTCTTCCTTGAAGATGACAGGTACGTTTCTTCTTCAAGAAGATGGATTAACTTTCGTAGTAGCAGATCCAACGTCAGATACCCAATTAAAAGCAATGAAAGAATACCTTGACCGTAAAGGTTGGTGGTATGAAGTTAAGTAAAATATATACTATGTAGCAGTTAATGAGACCTATGTAAACGTCTATTAATTTAGTAACAGCATGACAAAGAAACCGATTCCTACAAAAGAATCGGTTTCTTATAATTATTATGTTAATGTTTAATGCGGATATCTATTAAACAATAAACTCGAAATATTCCGGGAAATCAATGTTATTCATATTTTCTATACCGCCATTTTCTTCTATGTGAGCATATATTTTGTGAATGCATTTATATAACAAGGAAATATGTTTCTCAGGCATATCATCTAGTAAAATAAATGCTTCCACACGGTTAGTTGCATTCTTTGCAACTTTAAAATTCCATCTACTATAAAGCTCTGGATTTAACATACAAGATTCAGTATCTGGACCAAAACTGTAAATCACATTTTCTTTATCCTCATTTTCTTTTTGAATTGCTATTAGTGGATATCTCCCCATTGTTCTCAACACTCCTTAATCAAAAACTTTATCAAGAGGAACTTTTAAATGCTCATCAAAAGGTATCATTGGCTCAGTTTCAGGTGGATCCCATGGTCGTCCTGAATCAACTGTCTTACGATGTGCTGTTACATAATCGGTTTTAAAAATTCCTTCAAATCGAGATTCAAAGTATTCATGTTTAAGTAATTTTATATCATTTTCATGATGAATTCCTTTTTCTAAACGCTGCCAAGCTCTTGCAATACCATAATCAGGGTCGAATCTATCTATTCCTCGACTAAGCGTATGTTCTTTCATAAAAACATGTTCTTTAATACGATTGATTCTTTCTTCTTTCCAACCAGTGTTTTTAGTGATTGCTGCAACATCATTACTTGAAGCCCTAATTTCATCATACATTTTTTCTACATGATGAACACCATCATCATATTGAGTTAGATAATCTCTTCCTCCGGATTGAAGTAATTTTGCATCTTCAGCCATTTTTACTTCTTTAGATACATCGTGTGCTTTATCAGCCATTTTAGCTACTTTGGCTGCTTTTCCAATTTTCCCTACAGGTGTTAAGCCAAGAATAAATGTTCCTGCAGCAATAAAACGTTGTGTAGTAGAAAGTTCTTCTCCGGTAGATGGATCAATACCATCTACCGCTCTTTCTATATCATACACACCTGATAATTCACCAACTGTATCTTTTGCAAACTTTACTCCGTCAAACTTATCTTTTTCCTCTGTTGATAGTTTACCACACATTGCCCCTTCTTCCATTGTAACATCTTGATCATCCGCATTACGGAATTTTTCGGCAATTCGTTTCAAATCTTCTTCCACTTGTATAATTGAATTGATAGATGTAAAAGCTTTTGGTCTCGCATCATTGAACATTTGAACGAATTGTTGATTAGATGCACCAATCCATTGGGAACACAAATAATCTATTTCATTACATAAATTATTATGTATAGATTCTAATGCGATCCTGGTATTATTTGCACGTTTAGCAACTTCTTCTAGCATTTCAGGTGTCACTTTGATTTGAACCATTTTTTTCCTCCCTTTCCCCAATTAAAATTATGAGATAAAAAGAAAAAAATGTAAATACGGAAACTTTAGATTAGTATAATAATATTTATGTGAAATAAAGAAAATCCGCCCTATTAGGTTATCTTTTTATTTTGCATCAATAATATCGATAAATTTCAACGTCATATTATTATAAAATGCATCCGTACAAATTATAGATTTATTCAGCGGATCAATATCCACGACAGTCATATAGTTAGTAAGTAAAAAACCGCCTTCGTAATATGTAATTAATATCTCTTCTTCAGAAAGTAATGAACATAATAGCATGTTCTCAATCAGTTCTTGTTCATCTTGAGTTAATGTAGGCCGTTCTACTTTCGTCTTTTCTTTAACAATTTCACGGATACCAGCGAATTGCTCTGGCATCGCTGCGAATGGAGTCCATTTGACCATTCCTCTTCCTTTTGGCATATTAGCGTTGCTCATGCTTTATGTCCCCCTAACAATGTGTTTCTGTATCTTGCTGTTGCACTATTTGTATACGAAATCCCTCTTAATATACTGTTCTTTCCGAATTTAGTGCGTATTTCGTCCATTACTTTAGTTAGTTTCATTTCTTTTTCTCGTTGTATTACATTATCGAATAGTGAGATTTGTTCTTCGCCTTCATTGATTAAGTTAGTTAAAGAAACATTGATGGTTCTAATGGGTTCCCCAGTATAAAACTCATGTAAAAAGTATGTACAAATCTTATAAATATCCATTGTTAAATTGGTTGGTCGGTTCATAGTGTGAGTTTTTCTGAAACCACCAGCGTAATTTTTACTGTAACCAATTGAAAAATGAATAGTTTGAGCTAGTTTGTTTTGCCTTCGCATTCGATAACAAACTTCCTCGATATGTTCCAGAAGAATGATTGGGAATTCCTCTATTGTGTAATCACGCATAAGTATTTGGCTTTTACCAATAGAAGTTGTTGCTGGAACGTATTTTTTTGATATTCGGCTAAAATCAATGCCGTTGCTATGTAAGTGTAATTCTTCACCAATGACTCCAAAGCTCTGTTTTAAATATTTGAGTGGATATTGTGCCAAGTCTCCGATTGAATGAATTCCTTTTCGGTTTAACTTCGCTTCTGTCTTACCCGAAATCCCCCAAAACTTACTAAGTGGTTGAATTGGCCATAATTTTATGGGTACATCTTCGTACTTCCAGTATGCTATGCAATCTTTTGTTTTCTTTGCTTCCACATCTAAGGCAACCTTGCTCATTAAAGGATTAGGACCAATCCCTATCGTGCATTCAATTCTTGTCTTTGCATATATTTCACGCTTGAATTTCAATGCGAATTCATATGGATCGTTAGCAAACAAATGAATACTATCCGTAATGTCCATAAAGAACTCATCGATAGAATATTGGTGGAAATCCTCGACAGGCACGTATTGTAGAGCCAACTTAGTAATGAAATTAGAGCATTTTATATAAGTGCTCATAATTGGATTTACCACAAGGATATCTTTACGACGTGGTATTTCATACAATCTTGCCATTTTCTTAACGCCTAATGCTTTTAATGGTGGAGTTGCAGCCAATACAATTGAACCACTCCTGTTCACATCACCAACTACAGCTAACTTTGTGTGCAGTGGATCTAAGCCCATTTTGATACAACTGACTGAAGCATAAAAGCTACGAAGATCTACACATAAAACAATTCGATTTGGCAATATTGAATAGTCATACACCGTTATTCCCCCTAAATAACAGAACGTTAGTTCTTATTATATACGAATGTATGTTCTTTTATGAAGAGGTTTTTTCAAAAAAATAAAATCGAATCAATATGGTCGGTTTTGAGTCAGTTATTTTTCTAATCAAATCAGTGCCCTATCCAATTGCATCCGCTGTGGCGCTATGCGGTGGTTTGTTTATAATGATTGGTAGCCAGGAACGGGGATTTCCCCTTATATCAAGGGCAAGGATTGGTTATATAGTGATTCAATATGCGATTACTTTTTGAAATTGCTAAAGCTATATGGTTATATTTGTGAATAATTGTAAAAAAATATAAATTCCTTCTTTTTCTAATTTAAAAATAGTTATATAATGATTCTTGGAATGGTATTATTGACGTTTAAAATTAAGGGGAGAGAATAGTAATGAAAAAATTAATAATTTCTGGTGTATGTGTAGCAGTATTTGGTACAACTTTTTTTGCAAATAACTCTATGGCTGAGACATCAGGGAATACCACAAATCAGGGAATACAAGCAGCGAGCACTCAAACTAGTAAATTTATAGATGTACCCGATTGGCATTGGGCATATGATGAAATTAACTACATGGTTGACCACAAAATAATGTTGGGATACCACAATGGTTATTTTGGAGCTGTAGAAAAAATAACGCGTGAAGAATTAGCGGCATTCTTATATAGAACGGTGAAAATTCCCGATCGTGATATGTCACAACCGCTTCCTTTCAATGATATAAATGATTCAATGTTTAAAAAAGAGATTGCAGCAGGATATAAAAGTGGAATTTTCTCTTCCGCGTCTGATGGTCGTTTTAACCCAAAAGGAATCGTAACCCGAGCAGAACTTGCTCAAACTTTCAAAAACGCTTTTGGATTAAACAAGAAGTTTGATCATCAATTTAACGATACACAAGGACACTGGGCCAATGAAGCCGTAGAAATTTTATATAGTAATGGTATTACTGGTGGTGTAGGTAACAATAACTTTAATCCAGATGGTACAGTAACGCGTGAACAATTAGCGGTATTTCTATATAGAGCTATTCCAATGTCTATCAAAGATCTACGAGATAACGCTAAGTAAAAATAATTAAAAGACTGACTCTTATGAGTCGGTTTTTTTCTTTGCAGGCTTTTTTTAACTGCTGGTTCTATCATATTCGTTATGGCGTTATGCGGCGGGCTGTTTATTATGGTAGGTAGCCAGGAACGAGGATTCTCGCTAATAAGTCGTGCAGGGATTTATAAAATGTCATGGAATACCATCAATACAATATGCAAATATCTATATTGTATTTATTTGGTTTTTTATGGTAAAATTAAATATATAGATTTTTGTATGTAAGGAATGAAATCAGAAATATCTAATGAATTTTGAGAGGTGTTATATGTTTACAAATAAGAAATTAATTCGAATTGGCCTAACGTTATTTGTATTTTTATGTATAATTAATTTTACAATCGGTTATTTTCAAACTTATCTTGAATCGGCAGCAGGTATTAAATGGGTAGTTCCAGAAATTTGGAAAACTATTTTGATAGATGTTCCTCAAGGTATACTGGTTCTTTTAGGTGCAGTCGCTTTGTATGATTTCACAAAGGAGACATCCCAAAAAGACGCATCAATCTAATTACATCCTTCTTCAATTGACAATTACATGACAATCGTCTTGTAAAAGCCCTGATTAGGGCTTTTTTTTCTTTGCAGGAATTTCCTAATCATCATGGAATACTCTCACTAGGAGGTGTTGTGACGCTATGACGGACGAGATTGTTTATTCCGCTAGTGAAGTATACAAACGACTAGGAATATCCGATAGTACGCTCAGAAAGTATATGGAAGTGTTACAACGAGAGGGATTTACTGTAAAGAAGGACAAGCGCGGCCGACGGGAATATTCAGAAGGCGATATTATGGTGATTGAGAAGTTAATTGAGCTTAGTAAGCATGACGGTATGACGCTAGAGAAGGCAGCGAAGATGATTGCGCAGCAAATAGAAAAAGTGAATCCGGATTTGATTAAAGAAGAACCTGAAGATAAGAGTTTAATACCATTCCACATTCAAG
Organism: Bacillus sp. MN7755; assembly: GCF_054771475.1. Lineage (NCBI taxonomy): Bacteria > Bacillati > Bacillota > Bacilli > Caryophanales > Bacillaceae > Bacillus > Bacillus sp. MN7755. Next base: position 14,093 of record NZ_BTRL01000024.1, on the reverse strand, counting down.
AACAACTCCAGCAGCAGTATGGCGTTATGGCGCAAAAGATGAAACAGAGTATGTTGGCAATGGAGAAGCGATTGAGTGAGCAGACAAAGCAGAGCAACGAAGAAATCAAAGCGAGCGTAGAAGCGCATAATGAACGAGTGGAAAAACGATTGGAAGCGCGGGATGAGACGCTTATGAAGACGCTGCGTGAGATGCAGGAAACGAAGAGAATGATGCAGGAATTTCGGGACGAGGTTGCTGCATCGAAAGAGAAGAAAAAGCCGTGGTGGAGGTTCTGGTAAGAGTAAGAAGAGATACCGCCAGCTAGGGTAGGAACGTATAAAAATAGAAAGTGGATTCCTTGTGAGAGTTGGGATCCGCTTTTTTCTTGCTAATGGTACAATTAGTACAACGGAGGAATGTTATGGAATATCTTAATCAACTTTATGTAATACTGTATTTTATAATCGGCATTGCAGTATTCTCATTCTTCAATTCTGATTCACCCAAAACTAAGGAGAAAAATCTAACGTTCATAATGGTCAGTTTAGGGGTAAATCTATGCACAATTCCAGTGGCTTTATTTATAGGTGTGATGGCAACAGACTCTCCATATAGTACTGAACTTGATTTTTGGGGAGGATTTCTCTTTATTCAGGCAATACCGCTCCTCATACTGCTTGTAGCTTTGATATGGTGGTTTATCTGCAAGGGCAAAGAAAAAATCGACACATAGAATTTTAAAATGTCTTCCGCTAACGATAATTATGTAAATGAGCTAGTGGTGGTTCTGGTAAGGTATTATATAAACTACGCATAGGTAGAAAAGTAGAAATGTATACTTTTCTACCTTTCTTAATGTTACTTGATAAGTACTTGTTTTAATTATATATATAAGGAAATTAAACCGGCTATAACGATTAATGGAAGGAGTACTGCAAATTTATTTTTTAGAGGGACACGTTTGTCTGGGACACCTGGATGGACAACAAAAACGAGTATAACAATTGCTCCAATAATACCTAAAAGTATGTTAATGATAATCATCCTCCTATGGAATATTGTTACCAAGAGTATATCATATTTAAATACTACATTTGGTTATAAATGTAAAATTACAGTAGGGATTTTGGAGGTTAAACTCTCAAACACTAGAATTAGTAAGTAAAAAAGGTATAATTTTTTACTTACTAATTCTAGTGTTATGAATGGTTTAATAAAAAAGGGAGTATTAGCAGTTGTACAATCAGGTGTCACAGTCACTAAGTATTTTTTATCCAAATTGACCACTCCTATTTAGTATTGTATCTCAAACTATAAAAACTACTTTGCGTATCGTATGTAGAGAGAAAAGTGGAAATATAGAAATATCCCTATTTCTAAATAGGGATATTTCTATATTTTTAAGACTCTGTTAAGAGCTTGAATTTCCTTTTCTGATCAGGTGTTAGCTCGTTTTCTACATAACGATCTATAAGTAGATCGATGATCTCATACGTGAATTTTGTGTTCGTAAGCTTCATTAATACTTCAAGTTCTTCTTTTGATTGATTAGAAATTTTAATACTACCTTGCTGATTTTTAAATTTCTTTTTCGGTTCAGTTTTTTCGTTTCTTTTTTCTTTTCGAGTTACTTGTTTTTCTTCGGTCTTAGGTTGAGAAGGAGTAGCTGGTACTTCGTTATTTTCAACTACAGTTTGTCCTTGCTCTGGTACATAGGGTTCAGTAGGTTCAAAGTTACTTTTCTTTCTACCTAACAAACCAGGAGTTCTCGCCATGTTACACACCAACCTTCATTTTTTCGAACATATCAATACGAGACAACAATTCATCACTAATCGTTTCGTATAGTTCAATTACATTCATATCATGTCTATCTTTTTCAGTAATACCATTCACATCAAATCGTTTAATACGTTCCATTTGAGGGACGATGTTTTTGAATAGATTTTCTTCGCCGAAAATTTCACGAGCATTTTCCATGATATATTCGTCAACTTTACCGTTATTTTTTAATAGGACAGGAAGAACGCCAACTACTTCAATATCAAGATCATATTGTTCTTTTAACTTGATAAGCTCATTAATATAATTCTCGGCACCAGTAAGAGAACGTTCTTGTGTTTGCAGAGCAATTAGAACATAATCAGAAGCTACAACTGCATTTTTTGTAACTTCTAGCGACATAGGAGGTACGTCGATAAATATGTAGTCGTATTTATGCTTTATCTTTTCAAGTAATCCCTTAAAGTAATGATCTTCTTCAGCTTCCGAAGAACAATTTTTATAAAGGAATTTTGCGAAGTCCTGAAAATCAACATAAGAAGGTAGTAAATGTAAATTCTCCATAATTTCCACTTCTAAGCCGTCTAGGTTTCCCTCTTGTATTCCTTTCATTAATGTTTTTTCAACAGTAACAATTTCATCAGGATTAAGAATGGATTTTGTTAGCATCAGAGATTTTGTTGCGTTACTTTGTGGATCAAGGTCAACAAGTAATGTACGCTTGCCCTTTTTAGCAAATTCATAAGAGTTCAATACAGCATTTGTGGTTTTACCGACTCCACCTTTGTAATTACCTACCGTAATTGTAATAGCCATTTTTAACACTCCAGTTATAGTTTTTGAAATTTCCCTATATCCCTTTATGGAAATAGGGAAAAATAGAAATAGGGAAATAGGGATATTTCTAACTATAGAAATAGGGATATTTCTATATCTTTAAAGAAATTATAACAATGATATTTGGGTTATGCAATAGAATCATAGAGTTAGTAATTAATAACAATAAACGTTGGTATCAAAAGATTCTTTTGATGTCTGAAATAGAGAGAGCTAAGAAATAAATATGTAATTTCATAGAGAAGTTAGTAGACGAAAAAACAAAGAAAATAGGGAAATATAGATATAGGGAAAAGGGGAAATATCCCTATATCTATAAATAGAAATAGGGAAATAGGGAAATAGGGATATTGTTAAAAAAGTACACGAATTCGCTGTTTACAAAGGCTAATGCTTGTTGTAACGTAGTACACAACAAGCAACATTCTACAAAACAAAACATAATTTGATATTTTACATAAACGAAGATCGATAGAACAATTGAATATGAACACAAAACAAAAAGCCACTCCCATATGCTAACGGCTACCAACCTTTAGCGGGAATGACTTGCTCTAGCAAGTGTACCACCACTTGTCTAGAAATGAACTGTATTCAACCACAGTGTTAACGTTTAAGTAGTGCACCAACACTAACCTTAAACAACTATGCCTTTTCACGAGGCTTCTTTGATATACCCATTTTATCTATTGTTTGGATAAATATCAACTAGTAAATACTAGTTTTGATTATTTTATAGTCCAAAAGATATATAACGGGCATTTCTAAACCTAGAAGTCTTGTGAATGTACAGGTCGTTTAGGTATTGGAGATGTCCTTTTTGTTTTTTGTTCGCGTGGAATTGCCTGATACCACGTAAATAAAAACTGATAAGCCGTGATTCCGTGCTTCTATATAGAGGGAACGTGTTACGGCGTGGCTAGCTGTTGGTCGTGCAGGGGGTACAAAGTATACGCCTACAAAAACAGCACCCCTCATTGGAATCCTGTTCTTCTGGTGAGGGAGGGCGAGAACTTGCCCAGGGACGACTCCCTAAAAGGTTCGGGTGGTTATCGTTAGCATTACGGTGCTAGGGAGTACATTCAGCTTGTCGTGTAGGGACGATATTACAAGGACAAGCCATAGAAAAAGGATGTATGCGATGAAGATCGCTGAGTGAACAGGGTCTATACATACGGATACCTTATAAGTGACCGCATGGCGAAAACAAGACGCTTATCCATCTATTTTGATCGATTACTTTTTTTGTAATCTTTCAAAGTAGGGGATAAATCTGCCTACCAGCCGTTTTCCTTAATCATTCCCACATGATAAAAACCCTCAAAACCTTCAGTCAAGCGTAATTGCGAAGAAAAGATAAAAAACATGAGATTGTTTAAGTTCTGGGGGAATGACTTACTAAGATAGAGGAATATATAAGAGAATTTCTACTTACTTGGTTAGAGGATAAGGGGACGGATGGTAGAATAGGCTTTACTGCTGAATTTGGTTTTACACAACAGATATAGTACGTGAAATTTTTTATTGATTGTACACTGAAAAAAAGGATGTGACTTGAATTTTGAAATCTATTTTATTCGAAATACCTAAAAAACATATAAAAAATATTTCAACTAAACCTGGTAGTAAATACCCTTATGAGTGGCATATTTATATACCCTTGTTGCCCGCTTTTTCAATTACACACTTTTCAATACAAGCTAATATAAGTGTAAGTTTTTCAACTAGAAATGATCGAATACATGGGCATTATTTAATAGTGGAATCAGAAATGCATCCTAGGTCTTTGAGTGAAAATGAAGATGTTATTGTAGTATTGAATTATCATGGTATAAGAGATTATAGTTTATTATTTCCTTGGATACAGGATAAGTCTTTACGTAATCGTATTGGATTATTTTATGAGGAAGCTGATAAAAGCTTTGAAACTGAATCATGGCTTTCTTTAGCTTTAATGTGTGGTAGCGTTTTTGAGGGTATGTTATATGGATTATTACAGCCATCTACAAATAATCATACGTTTTTTAAAATGTTAAAAGTGGCTAAAGAAAAAGGGATTATAACTGTGAGTCAATTTGCTATCATGGATAGAATAAGAGAGTTACGAAACTTAGTTCATAGTAATACATATAATTTACCTTATATCACAAGAAGAGAGGCAATGGATATTAGAGCTACATTGGATCAAATAATTAAAGATGTGAGTCTATTTAATAAGATGAGTATCCCAATTTAATAACTCTATAATGTACAAATTCTAGTTATTGTGCTATATTATACCAGTAATGTTAGTTAAATGAGTGTGATTGTCAACCTACCTCTGGTAAGTTAACTAAAATCAAGCAACATATAGAGCTTGTTGATTTTTAGTTCTTATTGGAAGGAGGTGATACATGTGAAAGAATTGATAGTGACTTTATTGTTGTTATTCGTTGAAAGGTACATCCTTGAACCTTTCGTTGAGTATATAGAACAAGTAAGTTTGAGTTTATCTATTTTTACATATGTAAAAACCACTCAAGCTATTGACGTAGCTGTAGAGTGGCTAAGGGTACTAAAAATAGTGGCTTTTAGCTATGTTCCGTTTACTCACTGATAAGTGAGCATTACATAGGAAACAGGGTGTCTCTACCACTCTGTTTCTTTGCTATTTTATCTCTGTCTAATTTATATTATACATTCATTTAAAGAATTTTGCACTTTTTATAGAATGTGGGGGAGGAATTGCTATGAAATTCGATTTTCTTAAAATATTTATAAAATCAACAATATTATTTGTTTTAGTCCTATTTATAGCGGATAAATTTTTAGATTACAAAGGTATAAATACAATGGTTTATGCATTAAGTTTTGCGGTAATTATTCCGTTTGTTAGTCTAGGAATAGATTATCTTAAATATTGTCTTAGGGAAAAACACGTTTAAAAGTTAATTTAACGTGTTTTTTTAGTACTATGAATAAAAGAAGATACCTTAAGGTGTCTAGATTTAACTCGAATGATATTATGTCATTTTAAATTTTAGGGATAGAAAAAGGATAATTCTTCGGTATTATTCCTATTTCTTTTGCGAATATGATCAAATCAGGATTACACTCAGGGGCAATAAGTTTAATCATTTTCATGGTTATTCCCGTTAGTAGTGTTCTTGTGTATTTAACCATTTCATCAGATATTCCGTTTCTTAGAGGTTTGAGTGCAAAGTCATCTTTCGTTAAATCTTTATGGTTAGATGCACTCAATGAGTGATAACCGTGAGCTTCCATTGATAACAGGCCATAAAGAAGGGAAATTTCATCATCTGCTACTTTATCAACAAGCTTTTTTATTGATGTTGGTCCATTAAATAGGGAATGCCATTTAGGTTCATATTTGGATTTTTTATTAGTTCGTTCCCATTCATTTAGCACTTTAATAAACCGTCCCTGGTTTATTATTGATTCAGATTCTTTAATATCAATTTCTAATTCTTTTTTATTTATAGGTTCATCATTAAAATTTAACTCTAGAGAATCTTTAGCAATCTGTAATTCTGATTTTAAAAAACAAACATAATAAGAGAATGCCCTATCTTGAATCCATTTTTTTTCTTGAAGAATGTACTTTAGCGCTAAGACTGTTTCCATTGCAGATCTTATTAAAATTCTACCTGGTCCTTCAAGATTGTGATCAGCCAAAATATAAATGCCGTCAACTTGCTCCAATAATTTTCTGTAAAGAGAGAGAATTATTTTATTCTCTATTTCCAAACCGTTTTTTCTTTCTATTTTTTTTAGAGTCTCTTCTCCGAACTGGATGCTTTTACTTAATACTTCTAAGTATGAATTCATAAATGCTATATGCTCCTTCTATTAAAATAATAAAAGCACCGATTAGAATGCCATTGCTTCCTTACCTAATACATTTTTATAGATTAATTATGTAATAATTGTTTTAATGTGTTAACAATTTATCTTAACACATTAAAACGGTATAGGCAGGAATACTAGATATTGTAGGCGCTAAACCATAAAGAAAAGACACCCTAGGGTGTCTTCCTCCGACCTGAACTATCTTAATTTTAATAATATGTTAAGGAATATTGGCCATTGAGAAATATGATTCAAATCTATATTTCTCAATCATTATAAAAAGTGTTTTAATTTTTAATTACATTTGAGTGATTACTTGTGTAGTGTTCTCTATATAGTTCGGATGTTAAATTTAAAAAAACGGTAACAGATGTTTTTAATAGGACCATATAATCTTCTATCATTTTGTTCGAAATATATAATGAATTACTATGAATAACTTTATTCCTAATTTTTCGTAAGTCATCCCATAAAGCGTAAAAATCTTTGTCATACTGTCCTATATATTGTTCTAGACTTCTAGCTCTATTAGCATCTAAATATCTAATTTTCCTATGGAGCGATAAAAATTCATCGCTATGTTCTTTTATTTTTCCGATTTTAATTGCATCTTTATAGTAAACATTAAATAGTAATTCAATAGTAGAGGCTATTAATATTACTATAGGCTTTCTATAAGGTGTGTTTATCAAAGGGAGTGAAGAAACTATACTTATCGCTAAATCAGTTGGATAAAATTGTACTAATTTGTCTTCTAAATTATCAATCACCCTTGATTTAACATCAATACTATATTCTACTTCATCTTCAAGTAAACTATCTAATATGTGATAGATTGTGGTGTAATCTTCTAGAGATAAATTTTCATGAGTACCTTCAATTTCATTAAAAATTTTATAGGTGGATGTTAATTTTTTAGTTAAATCATTCTTATTTTGATTGTATAGTTCTTGAATAGTTTTTATGAAATCATTTACTGAAAAATGGGGATAATAGCAATATTTTAGCCTCTTTTGAGCCCCACAGAATGTACATTCAACACCATCAACTATTTTTTCTTGCACTGTATCAAAATTATATTTTTCAATTATTTCACCACATTCATAACAAAAGAAAGAAACCGTCAATAATTTCACCAGCTTTCATCGAATTAAATACTATCTAATTATTTTCTCCATAACCTCTTTATACTTTGTATCATCATTCATTTGTGTTAGGTAAGATTACTACCAAATCATAACAAATCCAGTTATAACTTTTTTGTCATATTCTGTCGAAAATAAATAAAAAAAGACACCCTAAGGTGCCTTTCTCCGACTTGAACCACATTCATTTTGTATAAATTTATCCGTATTATCCCTTTGTTATACGTGTAAATACATCCTATAAAACAGAATCGTCTATATACATCAGATTGTTAGTTTACAAAATACAAGAGATTTGAGATCAGTATTAGAGTGACGCCACACCTTCGGTAATGATCGATATGTTACACCTTTCAAAAGAATCTGCTTTATAGAATGTATCCACATTTTATATTTTACTACATGTAATATTTATTTGGTGTATTTTATGCAACTATGTATAATTGCATAAAACTTTGAAAAAATGAGAGTATAATTTGGTATTATGTCATAAAGAAAAGACACCCTAAGGTGCCTTTTCCAATAGTTTTTTGCAGAAACAACTGCATCCGATAATGATTAATAGAATAAACAATACAACTAATAAAGCAAATTCTCCGGCAAAACTGCAGCCTTCGTCGCGATTATCACCATATCCCATAACAATAGTGCTTCCTTAAGATCTGAGGGTAAAATTAGGGTTCATTCTATGGATTTTAACGGGTTCACCTTACTTTATGTTTTAAAGAATGAATTGAGCACTTTTGGGTATCTTTGTTGTGCGACATATCTATGTCTAATTACGAGTGTTACAATGTACGTAATTGAACAATATGATTCAGTTTAACGATTTGTTTTTCTTGTAAATTTGATAACATAAATTAATAAACAAAGTGCCAATAAGGCTTGAATAATTCTAGTTACTAAGCTAATAATTGGATTAAAATCAAAACCTACTATAATGTGTAAAATTGTGTATATTGCGAAAAAGGTAATAGCTATTTGCAATAGTTTTTTCATAGAATATCCACCTTCTTTGGAAATTCAAATTTATAATAACAATGTTACAATTGCTCTTGCTGTCATATCTGCTAACCATGCAGGGCAGCCCATCTTTTTAAGCTGGTTTGATATAGCTGTTGTAATAGTTCCGCTAAAACCAATGACTACATTAAGAGTTTTAACAACTACAGTATAACTCAAATATCCTTTTAATGCTTTTTTACTGTCCCATGAAATTGGTAATTTATCAACATATTGTCTTACACTTCTATCCCAAGCAACTCTCCCAATTCTATTTAGATTTTTTAACATTTGTTTTGCTGCTATCTTTGCCGCTTGAGACTTAGGACCGTATTGTGGACCATCAACATTTTTGATTGATAATGTTAATGCTTCTCCAGGAACTTCTTTAGCTAATTCTTGTTCAATCCCTGTCATAATATCTTCAATTGAAATATTATTTTCTTTCAATTCTTTTTCTAATTTTAATAAATCTAAAATTTCTTCTTGGCTTAATCTTTCATCAACTGTTTCAAATCCTGAGGCTTTCACTTCTTGTACATTAAAGGTTAATGGGGCTGCAACGCCAAACATAAATGTACCAGCTAAGACTGCACTAATAATTTTTTTAGTTTGTTTATTATTCATTTGGTAAATACCTCCTAAAAATAATAGTATTTGTTAAAATTGTAAAATATAACATTTACATTTAATAGACTATTTTAATGGTTTTTAATTTGATATAATAGTAATTATTGTAAAAAATTACCTGAATACTAATTTGGACAGGTAGTCATTTTTGTTCTGATTTAATTGTAGATGGAGTTTTACATGATAAAAAATAAAAGGATTTGCTACAGGTTACATGTTAATTTAATGAAAAAAGACACCCTAAGGTGTCTTCCTCTGACTTGAACCACATTCATTTTGTATAAACTTATCCGTATTATCCCTTTGTTATACGTGTAAACACATCCTATAAAACAGAATCGTCTATATACACCAGATTGTTAGTTCACAAAGTACAAGAGATTTGAGATCAGTATTAGAGTGACGGTATATCTTTTATAATGGTCGATATGTTACGTCTTCCCAAAGAATCTGCTTTATAGAACGTGTCCACAATTTATATTTTACTACATTTAATATTTATTTAGTGGTATTTATATATATATGTATAATTACATAAAGTTTATGAGAAATAGAGAGTATACTTTGGTATTGTGTAATAAAGATAAGGCCCACCTACGGAAATAGGTGGGCTTTTTTATTGGGTATTACTATCTTATTGCACAAAAGGGAATTTCTATTTAAATTATAGCATGTATTTAGAACTCTTATATTGAGAAAAAAGATAAGGCACCCTAGGGTACCTTCTTTTGTTGTGGTAAATAAGAAGTAAGGTTTCCAATATAATTGAAAAAAGAACAGGTGCTTAGATTTTATCACGATTTTTTTCTGAATGAACATGCATTATTACATACCATCATAAATCCCTCTATTTTCCATTTGATAAAATGCATTACCAATATTAATAAAATTTAAATAAATATTTCTACAAATTGAAAATATTTACAAAAACAACAAAAGTGATACATTTAAAGTGTAAGTAATAAAAAATATTTAAGGGGGATTTATTATGTTCAAGAAATTAGTAGTTGGAGTATTAGCAACTGGTATTGCATTAACTGGAGGAATTGGAGCTGCATCAGCAAGTACGGAAGGTATAGATAATACTAAAAATTCAGCACCAATTATTCAGCGTACTCAAATACTTAAAGATAATTTCAGTCTGATAAATGGAGAAAGAGAAGTATCATTTGTGCATGTAAAAGATGGGGATATGAGAGTTCATATGACAAACAATACTAAAGGCAAGCTTGACTGGTCTTTAAAAGACTCACAAGATAATACTATTGAAAATGGATCGTTAGAAGCAGGAAAGGCTTTTACAAATACGTACTATAATCTTTCAGAAGGTGAATATAAGCTTAAAGTTACTCACAGAAATGGTGGTTCTGGATCATTTTATGCAGCTGCTCGTACTTTAGACTAATATAAATTTAACCATCTGGAAGCTTGAGGATTTTGTTATAATTTCATCATGCAAGAGTGTAAAATCACAAGTAGCCCACCTACGGAAATAGGTGGGCTTTTAATTCATAAAGAAAAGGCACCCTAAGGTGCCTTCCTCCGACTTGAACCACTTTAATTTTAATAATATAGTTCTAAGTTTAAAAATTATAGAGATTTTTCCTGTGGGATTTGTAAGTAGTTTTTACGAAATTATGATTGTTTTTTATTTTGTATTTCAATAAGTTCATCTGGTATCATTTTTGTATAATATTCTTTTTCTGTTAGTTCAAATATAAATAATGCTTTTTTCCAGTTATACACAACATCTTCTACATTGTGTTGTGTAATCTTTAATAAACACTGACCTTTTAAGTAAAATAGTTCACCTAATAGGTATAAAGTATTTAGATTAATTGCTAATTTGATGCCCTTATCAATGTATTTTATTGCCTCTTCATGTTGATATGTGGAGGCCAAAGTTTTTGCTAAATTGAAAATGATTTTTAATTTAATTTCTTTATCTCTAGGAAAATCTAACTTATTAAAATTAGTTAAACATTTTCTTAATATATTAATGCTTTTTTCATATTCTTTGTTTTCTGCATAAAATATAGCCATTGTCTGCATAATATCTATTTCTCTTTCTGATAAACAATCAACATTCGTTACAGTTAGTTTTAATCCATTATTTAAAAGAGTTAAAGCAGTTTTTGTTGATCTATTCACCTCAAATATAGCAATTGCTTCATGCCATATTAGAAATTGTTTCTCTTCTTTTGTTTGAAAATTATTTAAGTATTTCTCTTTTTTTACTATTTCATAAAGTTCTTTATATTGTTTTTGTTTTAGGCAATCTTTTATTACATGTTTTACATTTTCTATATATTTAATTTTTTTGTTTTGAGTTAGTGCAAATATATTATTTGGATTAACACCAAGTCTTTCTGATAATTGATATAACAATATGCTAGATGGATAAATCACACCTTTTTCGATCTTACTAATTTGGCTTTGTGAACATATTCCATGACATAATTCGGATTGAGATATATTTTTTTTCATTCGAAGTTCTTTAATGGTAATACCCAAATCATTAAATTCCATTTTCTACACCTACTATTTAGCGCTTTATTAGTATAATACTATTTAATCTTAATGTAATGTAAAATTAATGTAATTGCAATTGTTGTTTGTTGTAAAGGTCTTATCCTTTCTATAGGAAGATGAGGCTTTTTATGCATAAAAAAAAGACACCCAAAGGTGCCTTCCTCCGACTTGAACCACTTTAATTTTAATAATATGTATTGGACTCCCATCCAAATATTATTTTACTTGTTAAGTAATATCGATCATGGACAAAAAAGAAAAGACACCTTTTCAAGTGCCTTTACCATAAACCATTTTACTTCTAATAATTAAGCTTTGTTATACATTTTGATAGTAAGTACAATAAAATTCATTTAACTTTAATACAGCAAATAGTATTTCTTCTGGATCATCTTTTTCAAGCATTTGTGTTATTGATAAATAATACAGCCTAGTATTTAATTGTTTCAATTTCATAGTCATTCTTAAGCCTTTTAGTTCCTCTAACATTAAATGATACCTTTTAGCTTCGTCAGGATTACTAGGGATGTTTTGCTGAATAATATGCTCACAATCTAGAGTCAACTTTATAAATTCATAATCTTTTTCCATGCCGACCTCCTAGAAATATTTCATTGTAGCCAATTGTTATTTACGTTATTAATCCAATATTGAATTGCTCCACCTTTTCTATCTTCTTGCACTATATCTGTCCCATAAAGATATTGAGTTTGGGGGGCTGTTAATCCTTTAAGCATTTTAATACCCTTTGGCACTTGAATTTTATATACCGTATTAAGTGGATTTCCCCATGCTTCTAATACGGCTAATTCATTTCTTGTCTCTTCAATACTCCTCTTCTTATCTCCCCACCAATATCCAAGACCATATTTAGATTCAACTTCACCAGCTTTACTTCTTCTATATAACATAATAGGCTCATCAATTTCTATAATTTCTATTCTTAAATCCTTAAAAGCTAAAACATCAGATTTAGTACCTTTAAAATCAAAATTTAAAAATCCAGATTCCCTAATGATTTCTCTTTTTAAAGTTGCTCTATCCATTATATTTAAACCAATATTATCTACTGTATCTAACAGTTCATTTAAATCTTTATTATTCCATTCTACCAATTTCTTTCTTTTTATATTAGAAATAATTTCTTCAACATTGTCTCCATCCTTAAAAATGCTAAAAACCTTACTATCTTGATTTGAAACTAAATTATTTACCTCAGCATAAGTATTATTACTAAAAGGATTAAATATCCCTAATAAGATAAAAAACAATACAACAAATGTATATCTCTTCATAACTGACTAAAATCTCCTCTACATCTTATAATTTCTAACCATTTTATGACATGAATTTTCTAGATATAAACTTCCATATAGATTCTTCTCCTGTTACCGCAGAAGCCGTACCTAACATTCCTGTATGTAATTCATTTAATTCCTTTGTATTAATTGTTGCTTCTAATTCATACATGTAACTTTTAGATTCTTTATTAAATATAGGATTTGCAGATACATATAGTATCTCTCCTGTTTGTTTATCCGTTTTCTTTAACTTAAACGAATATTGTACCTTATCTCCTTTTTTAACTCCCTTTATTTCTTCAGCTGATAAAAAAACCTTAACCTTTTTTTCATCTTCTTTTGGAATAATTGAAACTATTTCTTGACCAGAATCAATTAGATCACCTGGCTGTATAATAGTAGGGAACTGTACAATTCCATCCTTATTTGCTCTTATAGTTGTTGTTTCACTTTGACTACGTAATCCATCTAGCTCTTGTTTCTTCACAAATATCTCTTGCTCTAAAGGTTGAATTCTTTGATTAACTAAAGTAATAGTATTTTCTTTATATTGCTTTAAAGAATCTTGCTTTTGTTCTTGTTTTCCTTTTTTAGTGCTATCAACCTTTTTTCTATTACTTTCTAAAGACTCTATTCGTTGTTGTATTCGTTTTTTAACACCATTCTTTTGAGATTCTAAAGAATCTACTTTATCATCTAACAATTGTTTTTGTTCTTCTAAAATATTCTCTTTTGTTATTTGTTTTTTTATAGATATTATTTCTCGTTCAATATTTTCTTTTTCAGCAATTAATCCTTGTAAAATCTCATCTTGTTCATTTGATATCTTACTTTCAGCTATAACCTTTATCTCATTCTCTTTTTCATTATCCAAAGATTGATAACCTTGCTCATATGCTTTATATTCTTCTATAATCTTCTTATCCACATCATCTGAAAAAGATATTTTATGAGATTGGATACTCTTTTTTAATTGTTCTAACATCTCTTTTTGTAATTCTAAATGCTTAACTATTTGATCCAATTGATTTTG
>NZ_BTRL01000023.1:0-10742 GCF_054771475.1 Bacillus sp. MN7755 | reverse complement strand
AAAATTTTTTTTTAAAAAAATATAATATAATTATTAATAATACAAAAAAGACTCACTTATTATCTTTTTCAAAATAAATAGAAAAAGTCTTTTTATCATTACATTTTAATTTATTTACCAAACAAGCGACTCCAAAATAACTTCTTCTGTTCTAAAGCTGCTATTTGGCGACTACTATCCTGGATTTCTCTTAATACCTGCATTAATTGAACCTCTCTTTGTTCTTCTCTTATTATGTGTTGAACATCTTTTTCCTGTAAAAGTTTACTTTGTTGATCAAATCTTTGAATCAACTCTAAATTAAGTTGTTCCAATCGTTTTATACGTTCTACTAATGTTTTTATGTGTTCTGTAATTACTACCTCATTTTTTGTAACACTTGTCATTGCTAAATTTATAGCTTGATCTAGCGTTAAATTATTCTTTCTCATAGCAACTATTAACTGTTCTATAGTTGCTACATCATTATGATAAAAAATTCTAGAATTATTGTTACCGCGCTCGAAAGGATACCCAGCTTCCTCCAAAGCAAGACAGTATTTACGCAAAGTACTTGAGCCAATCCCTAAGTTCTTAGCTACCTCAGACCCCCAATAAGTTTGAGACATATTTTATTCTCCCTCTGTTCTAAGCTGCTTTTCAATTGATATATAGTGTTTTCCTTCTTTAAAAAAAGTTTGTATTACCTTTTATAACCATCAATTAATATCAATTTTATTTAAAAAAAAAAACCTATTAGTAGATTTTCTTTCTTTTTAAAGAAGATTTCTATATAAACGTAAACAAGTACAACAGTACTCAACTCACATATAATTTATGTTTTTTTATTCAAGATGGTTCAATATTTAGACGAAAATACATACTAAACAAAAACTAGCATAAAAAATCTTGATTTTATTAATCTAATTTAGCCTTTATATCTTAAAATAAGAAAAATAACTATTATACAGGCCCTCACACAAATGGATATATTAAATATCATATTTAAGTAGATAACTTTAAATATAAAATAAACGGGGGTCATTTTAATTGAATAAACCTGAGTACAACAATGACAATCACAACAAAGATTGTAGAGTTAAATCAGAAACACGAACTCCACTTAGCGATAGTGATGTAACACCTGTTCTTGCAACAAATCCAAGAGTTAAAATTCCAGTTGTATTAGCAGAAAGAACACTTCAAATTGTAGTAGAAGCAGATATTCCACTTTGTCCACCAGCAGTAGAAATTAAAAGAGTATTAAAAGATGTATTTTTAACACAGTGTAAACTAGTTCCTGTTGACTATACACCAATTGATGAAACAGGATATTTAGAAGTAACAAGAGCAAAATTATTTGTAGAAGGTTATATTCGTAAAAACATTGAATATGCAGGATATGATTGCAATGGCGTAATTTATGATAAAATTGCAAAAGTGCATTTCTCTGGTTTTGCTGAATTAGCTGGTAATGATTTTCTTTCTAGACCAATTATAGCTTTCTCTTCAGAAAGCAAAGCTCGTTTCATTAATCCAAAAAATACTGATATTCCTCGTCTAGACAAATACTTCTTTGAAAATAATGTTTTCTATAATGAACAACCATATTGTGAATTAATCAGTGCAGAATTTTATGAACTTGACTATGCACCATGTCATAGTGATCATGATAGTCATGGTGAAGGCTCATGTGAAAGAACACATTCCGAAAAAGCATTTGACAAATTACGTGAAAAAATCGTTCTTGATTTGACTTTAAAAGTATTACAAACTCAACAAGTTCAACTCGGAGCGCCTACAAGAGGATTTAACTGCTAATTAAAAATATTCATAGACTAAAAAGAAAGAAGAATCCTAAAAAATTCTTCTTTCTTTTTTCTCATAAATTTAAAAATTTATTTATTAAACAAAGTAACTTCAAAATATAACAAATAAATCAAAACATAAATCCATACCTACAAAAACAAAAAGGCACTCAAATGAGTGCCTTTTCTCTATTTATCTAACCATGTCATAGGAACTTTTTGCTCCCCTAATATTTCGAATTTAATCTCTCCATTTTCATAATATACTCGATTTATAATTGGTATAGTTTCCATTTCATTTTCTTTTTCACTTTTATATTGATTTTTTGTTTTTATATAAATAATATTCATCAGATATTCCTCCATTTTACCCACAATTTTATCCACAACAAAAAAAGAATACTTTTTTCTCACAATTGTAAATGTATTCTCATCTTCCCCATTTATTCTTCTAATTTTGTAGTTGAAATCACGAATTAACCCTTAAAATGTGATCTGACCTATATTACCAATAAATTTTATATTTCAGAGGTATTTCATTTTATCATGTATAATATATTTTCAGGAACGTCAATTGGAACGCGAAAAGGAGCGTGAGGAACGATGTCTGATGGAACGCGGAACGGTATACAATCCAATCCACTTCCCGCCTTCCTAACTAAGGAAGTAGCAGAAATTTTAAGTATTAGCGAAAGCTATTTACGTAAATGGTGTTTAGAATTAGAAAAACACGAATACACCTTTATAAAAATTCGTGATCCTAAAAGTAATCGTGAGTATCGAACCTTTACTTCAAAGGATATAAAAGCTTTAAAACAATTTCAAACACTTATGAAAGATGCCGGATATAACAAGGTGGATGCTGCAAAAGCTGTAGCAATAAATATAAATAATGAAAATTGGAACACGAGTGGAACGTCCCATGATCCAATGGATTCCCCACCTTTGCTTATTACAAGAGATAAAGAAATATTGGAACGCGAAAACAATACTAATTTGTTACGTGAACTGTTACATGAGGAACGCGAAGAACGCGAAGAAATAACGAAAGAACTTCAATCCATAAGAGAAGAACTACGACGAACTCAAGAAGAATTTCAAACATTGAAAGACGATATACAAATATACCAAAAATACCATGAACAATTGTTACAAGAAAGAGATGAACAACTACTACATAACATACAATCTATTCAAGAGACTAAACAACTAGTTGCTCCTACTATAGAAAAGAAACAACATTGGTGGAAATTCTGGAAATAAAAAAGCTTTTTTATACATAATTTTATGCAAATTTTTGTACTAATACAGGACATTCATAAGCCTGAAAAACCCTAGTATCTCCACAATGTATAAAAAGATGTATAGAAAAATAGAATAGGACAAGGAGAAATCCCTGCTATAAAGCGGATCCCCCCTTGTCCTTGCTACCGATAATGAGACGTTATGTTAACCTCACATGTATAAAATATACATCCAACTTTCAGCACCTTATTACTCTTCCTAAATGGTACAATTAGGAAAAAGGGAGAGATATTATGCTGTCTGTATTGTTTGCAATGGTTCCACTCGTTTTTCTCATTCTGATTTGGGACAATCTTCGGCTGATTAAAAATAATTCCGAGCAACAGATTAAGCAGAATGAACAGATTATCAAACTTTTAGAAGAGAACAAACAGAAGTAAAGAGTATTTCCTTATTCAAAACCGGAAGGGTTTGCTTTACTTCCGATATCGGGAATTATGTAAATGAGCCGTCCATATGGACGGCTTATTATATTTTTGGCTTAGCGTAGTTTTTTCCAAAATGCTGGCGATAGCCCTAATATCTTCTTTTTCATTAAGAATTAAGCACCCCAAATCCCCTTAAAAATTTGTATTCGGAATATTATAACAAAATCAAAAAAAGACCCTACAAGAGGGTCTTTCATGAACTAATATTAAGCTTTTTGAACATTAGTAGCTTGTAGGCCACGTTGTCCTTGTTCTACTTCAAACGTTACACTTTGTCCTTCGTCTAAAGATTTGTAACCGTCGATTTGGATAGCTGAGAAATGTACGAATACGTCTTCTCCACCTTGACGTTCGATGAATCCAAAACCTTTGTCTGCATTAAACCATTTTACTTTACCTTGTTCCATAATTGTTGCCTCCTAGTGTGGATACCCACACATATGTTACTACCCTTGCTCAAATACCTTAGACGAAAAACAAAATTTATTCTTAATCTCAAACCGAACAAAAATAGGTCTTTCTTAAATTAACATACTTTCTAAAAAATAGCAAATTTCAAAAAAAACCTTATTTCTACAGTGTGAAAATGTTTTATCATGCTATTCCCCCCTGTTTTTGGGTGTGAGTGCTGGCTCGTCGTGTGGGGACGAAACCCCACATAGCGTTAATTTCATATAGAAAAAGAAGAATATTTTGAACGGAAGAACTGGCGGTTCGGCTGGTACAATTGTTGATCCAAGTCGAGCAACTTAACCCCGTTTTTGGTCTGTTCGGCTTGGCGAAAGCTAAAAACCAGCCGAAAAAAGTTCCGCAAGGACAGAAAAAAAGAAAAGGCGATAGCCTTTAGGTAAGGATTAACGAACCGACTTTTTTTCTGAAGGTGGAGATTTTTGAGCGTTATTTGCTCAAAAATACTACCTGTTCCTTGCGGAACTTTTAGCCTTATATATAAGAGTGAGAAGAGCAAAGTGAAGAAAGTCAGTAATATCAAGGGTTTATAAGACATGAGGTGTTAATTTTTTTTAACACCTGTGTTAATTTTTTTTAACACCTAAAAAGTGTAAAAACACACATAAAAAAAGATGTCAATATAAAATCGACATCTAAAATAAATAAATTGGTAGTTTATGTTTTTTCTTATTACCTTCAATTTTGATATTACGTAGCGCTTTTGAAAAAATTTGTTGAGTTGCTCTATCAATATCATCTTTAGGTGAATTACATAATATATTGGGGTTAACAAACCAAGTTCTTGCTGAACAAGTCCTTCCATCTTCAGTTATTACACCTGTTTCTGCAACTCCTAAAACCCCTTTTTCAAGCAATTCATTCATTATTTTTGAAATAGAAGTCCTTGTTTTCCCTAATTTCTTAGCTAAATAACTAGGAGATGCCGTATTCGGTTTTATATCATCATCTTCATTTTTTTCAACAATAACATTTGATTTAAATTCTAGAAATCTTGAAATATCAAATAAAAATGCCTTTTCTGGTTGAGTTAAATAGCCAATTTCACATAAATAATCAATATTCTCTGTAATCATTTGGACAAATCTCACCCGATCTGTAGGTTTTTTCTTCTTCCCTATAAAATACTCTTCTCCACCAGACATTTTACTTAATACTTGTAGCATAATGACTCTTTCTTCTTCAGAAAGTCCACCACTACCTTCAAGCTTTTCATAAATGCTATTAATTTTACTATCTCTTTCTTTTGCCTTTTTTTCAGCTTGTCCAAAATCAATAATTTTTTTTGTCATATCTAAGTTAATTCCTCCTTAATTGAGGGAATCAACAAAAACACCTATTTTTTGCTATTTGATTATAAATCAAATTATGATAATCTATAATCAGATAATTGAATTCTAGGTATTTTCGTAGAATACCCTATGAAAAGAGTCATGTTCCCGCATGGCTCTTTTTTTCATTCTATCACGTTTTCAATAACCTGGTTTACCGTTCCATGTCAAATCCCCTATGTTTATTAATTTCTTTCTTATGTTCATTCTCAAAATAATTATTAATTCCCTTTCTATCCAAATTTTCTTTAATAAGCCCCCTAAACGCCTTAAATTTCTCTTTAAAGACTTTTTTTGTCTGTTGATATAAAACCCTTATGTTTGCCTGTAAATCCTTTATATGAACCTTTAACGAGCTTATTTCTCTATTTAATACACCAACTTCTTTTTGTAACTGACTTTTTTCTTGTTTCAACGTTCGATTCTCTTTCATCCATCCCTCTGCATTCACTTTTAAACTCTCATTCTCTTTCACAAAATCTGTCTTTTTCAAACGCTCATAATCCTTTTTGATAGTAACCGCTGCATTCACTTGCTTTGTTACTTCTTGATATTGTTCTGGTGATAACACATAATTTCTTGTCTGTTTCTTCGTGATTTCAGCTTTTCCAAACATTTTATCCTGTATTTCTACTACTACTTCTTTACGTAAAAATGGAATTTTAACAGATTCATTTGGTACTTGATCCGTAGCACTATCTAATTCTTTTTGCATTTGTTCTACTCTTTTTTCTAACTCTATATGACGCTGGCCAATTAACTGCAGCTTTTCATTTTCACTCTCTACTTGTTGCTTTACTATCTCTAATTCTTTGTACGTATCAACGACATCACTTTCCAAACTCTTTTTCGTTATTTCTAATTCGTTTGTTTTCTCTTCAACGTTTTTTAAATGATCGTCAATCGTTTGTAACTTTGTTTCTTTTTCCTCTACTTGATTTTCAATAGTTGACTTTGCTTCTGCATACTCCTTGTATTGACGGACTTTCATGTACTTATGTGAACCTACATTAGCACGTTCAAAATTCGGAATATATTCTTTAGCCAATTGCTCGATATAAGCGGTTTCCGTTTCTCTCCAATGCGCAATTAACTTTCTTCCCGTTCCTTCGACACCTTGTTGTTGCAAAGCTCTATCCATTCCGACACGCCTCGTTAATCCTCGACTACTTTCGAAATTCGGTACATAGTTAATATGTAAATGCGGATTCGCTTCATCATCATGTAAAACCATGTTATAAACCGCTAGGTTTGGATTTCGCTCTTGAAACGCTTCAGCATAGCGCTTCAGTGCTTCCTTTTTAGCACCCCTATACTTTGGGTCGTCTTTGCCCTCCCCAATCGCTACAACCAGTTCTCGTTGCTCATGTGTCTTATCGTCTTTATGTATTTTGTCATAATAATCATCAATCTTACGGTCATTCCTTTTTTGTTTCTCGTTATATTTATCAACTGCTTCTTGAAAGACATCTTTGTATACACTTCGAATGTCATTTTGAACAAAGTAAATATTCTCGTCTAACCTTGATGGATCAATACCAGGATTACCATGAATGTTTTCTCTATTATTATGGCTTAATGAACTTTGGTAAGATTGATTAAATGAAATAGAACCCAACATAAGGTGCCACCACTTCCCCTAGATTAATTGATACAATAAGTCTAGCAAGGCGACGAAATTGTGTCAATTAACGTAACCCTATACTTATTTTGACACTAACGTATCAAAATCGATAGGGGTCTGCGACGCTTTTCGGCTTCGCCGATCCATGCAAAGCATGGAAAAAAACTCGGACTTTGTCCGAACCTACAAGGGGAACCCTTCCCCTTGACCCCATCAATCGAACTCCCCAACCCCTCAATCCTTGAGGGACTCCCTCGCCGGTTGGCAGGAACAAACAGTAGTTTGTTCAATGCCAAGAGGGTTTGGGTATAGTGCAGTTGGTCAAGTCAAATACTCCCTTTGCTTCGCTAGGTCCGTTTCGATTGACCAACATCAACATTTTAATTTTTTTAAGGTTTGTCCATAACTTTTATAAATATTTTCATATGCTATTAGTGAATCTATAAAACTTTACTATACATCTTAATTTTTAGGAGTTGATAACTAAAATGGATGATTTAAACAAACTATCTTCTTTTAAATTTGATAAGGATCAAAAAAGTGTACTATTAGATCTTTTACTCTCAGATATTTTAAAGAGACATGAAATAAAAGAAGATAAATTTAAAAATTTATCGCCAGAAAAAAAACAACAAATTAAAAGTATAGTTTCGGAAATCCAATCTCAAATTAATAATTTTTTAGACTAAAAGGAGCGATTTTATGGGAAATGCATGGAGTGCAAAGAGAAACAAACAGTGGAGTGCATTAGATTCTTCTAATTGTCATCCATCTTTTAATGATGCTAACGTTTCAGAAGCAGCTGCACAGGAAAGTAAAACTTATCAAATTTCTGAAGAATATATATCAATTGTTGATTCAGCAGATGTACAAGTTACTACTACAGATACAAAGGCAGCATTATCTATTCAAGCAGCGTTACAAGCTGCAATTGTAGTTATTTTAAGTATTTCTATAGCAGATAGTGAGAAAGCTGATCGAGTAACTCAAGAATTGTTACAAAAATCATCTGTTAAACAAATTAATAGACAAAAAACCTTTATTAACAATTCTAGAAATGTTACCGTTACGACTACTGATACAGATATAGCAGTAAATGTTCAAATTCTTATCCAACTTTTATTAGCAATATTAGTGAAACTAAATATTTTATAGAACAGTTTTTTTAAGAAATAGTTTATAAATAAAAAAGAGAAAGATTTTTATAATCCTTCTCTTTTTTATACTAAAAACTGCAAATACATCAATACATTAAAAATTTTGTGAACATGAAGTACAAGGTCCACCGGTAGGTTGGAATACAACATTATCTACAAAAGCTGTTGCACCTACTCCGCCTGTTGCTGTATTTTGGAACGAAATACATGCTGCTGTTACACCATCAGGTATACATACAACAAGCGTATAATGTTGGAAAACAGATTGCGGTTGATTCTGAGATGGTACAATATGCGGGATGTTTAATGGTCCAAGCGTTGTAGAGGCAGGAGGACATCCATGTCCAACGAGTTGTGGAAACGATACAGCAGCGATAAGTTCTGCTTCATCTCTTACATCCGCAGCAAACGAAAGGGTAAAACAACATCCTGCATCAACATCAACAAGTTGAGTCAAACTTCCGCCAGGTCCAATAGATGCAGCTAAACGACTAAATATACCACTTGGAAGAAAACGACCACTATGAGCAAAAGGGTCACCTACTTCTGAAACGGGTCCTGTTTGAACCCATCCTGGTACAGCATCACCACCTGTCACTCCAGGTACGTCAAATCCAGGGTTGTCAAGAACGTTTGTACATGGGCAACACGCTACTGCAGTTGGTCCTGTTGGTCCTGTTGGTCCTGTTGGTCCTGTTGGTCCTGTTGGCCCTGTTGGTCCTGTTGGTCCTGTTGGTCCAACTTCAATTGGAGGTACAGGGGGAAGAAAACGATCACACCTATCCTCGTGCTTGCAGTTTCTTTTAAATTCTCTCATTTTTACACCAACCTTATCTTTCACCCACTTACACCCTATAACTTATTAATTAGTAAACTAATAAGTATAAGAAAAAAACCTAAAAAGCAAAAATAAATATAAAGCGCAAGTCCTTATGTAACAGATATAAACCTATTTAATAATATATAAAGAACCTAGATTCACTCCAAATAATCTTCGATATTTATAAAATAAAGCGTTCCTTTCTAAAATTAAGATTTGCTTTAGGTATAGCAGTCTGAACTAAACTAAGTGAAATAATTAATAAGTCTAAATACCAGTGTTTGTTATAGAGGTTCCTGTTTCTCCTGTTGGACCTGTTAATAAAGGTGAACGAAAAAATAGATGACAGTGTTGAATAAATTAAAGCTTGTTCAACAGCAGCTCCACATAAAACAATATTTTCTTCGTTCATACGATCACCTCCTATGGCTACTTTTCATAGGAGGTGATTAGCTGTGGTTTTAACCAAAACTATGTTGTAAATGCTCATAGCATTGTATGTTGGATTTCAATTGTAAGTTCCAATGTAAATTTCTGGATATTAGTTTACATTCATATTATCTATTTGATTGACTTTATTACAATTCATGATTTTTCTCCAAAATCACTATCGAAAGTATACATTCAAAATGATATGAATAAATTGAAAAACTCAAACACACAAAAATCATATCTCTCTTCTTCATAATAACTTTAAATCTATTTATCTGTATGTAACATTAATAAATTTTATAGATACGAATAACATAAATAAAAAAAAATTAATACATTGGCATTAAACAGTTTTAAAAATCTAAAGTAATTTCAAAAAGGAGACTAAATAAGATGAATGAACAACATCCAATTAATACATCATGTCAGGTGATAGGACAAACTCAAACACAATTAAATAATAAAATTGAAGCACCAATTATTACTACAGAAGCACCAATTGTACAAATGCCAGTTGTATTAACTGAAAGAACAATTCAAATTGTTGTAGAATCCAATATTTCATTAGATCCTCCAGCAATTGAAATTAAACGTATCATAAAAAACGACGTATTTTTGAAACAATGTAATTTAGTTCCTCTAGCATTTACCCCAATACCAGGTACAAATTACCGCCTAGTTACAAAAGCTAAATTATTTTTCCAAGGATATATTCGTAAAAATATTGAATATGTAAATGATGAATATAATAGAGTTATATATAACTGCATTGTAAATGTTCCATTTTCTAATTCTATAGATCTATTAGAGGATGATTTTCTATCTTTAGCTTTAATAGCTGGTTCCTCAGATACTACATCTCATTTTATTAATCCTAAAAACGGTGATTTACCACATTCAGAAAAATATCCCTTCGAAAATACAATTTTTTATAACAAACAACCATATTGCGAATTAGTTAGTACTCAATTTGTTGGATTAGACTTTTCCCCTTGTCTAACAGACTTAAACGAACCATTTAATACTCTCCATGAAAGAATGGTATTAAACCTTACTTTAAAAGTTTTACAAATACAACAAGTACAAATTTAAAACAAAGAAAAATTCTTATTTTTCAAAATCAACCTACTTAAAAAGAACACCAATGCCCGTTGATGTTCTTTTAAAAAAGACTATAAAATAAAATGAAATGAATTGAAATAAGTGAGTGAAACCTATTCCAATACTACAATATATGTTTGACTAACATTTATAGTGCTAAAAATCTAATATCATTATTAATAATAGACAAAAGACTCACTTCTTATCTTTTTCCAAATAAATAGAAAAAGTCTTTTTATCATTACATTTTAATTTATTTACCAAACAAGCGACTCCAAAATAACTTCTT
>NZ_BTRL01000022.1:0-14918 GCF_054771475.1 Bacillus sp. MN7755 | reverse complement strand
GACATGTGGAGCTGACGAATACTAATAGATCGAGGACTTAACCATATAATATGTAGCAAATGTTATCTAGTTTTGAAGGAATATGCCTTCATAGTTTGGTGATGATGGCAGAGAGGTCACACCCGTTCCCATACCGAACACGGAAGTTAAGCTCTCTAGCGCCGATGGTAGTTGGGACCTTGTCCCTGTGAGAGTAGGACGTCGCCAAGCAACTAAAAACACAAGTCTTTTGACTTGTGTTTTTTTATTTCCCATGAAATAGGCTCGGTTCTGCTAGTAAAAAAGCCGAAATATAGTAAGGGATTTTTTGAGCAGAAATATTAAGGAATTGATAAATAAATGGGTAATCTTCAGAACCATAGCTTCCAAGTAAATCATACCACCAATCTGTTTCGTATCTAGAAATCATACTTAAATTGTAGAGCAATAAATAATGAACAAGAAGTTCGGGTAATACAGGTTTAGGATTTCTAGGGTCAGTTGTAAGTGGTAAGTAATAAGTATCAGCAAGATATTCGTAGTATAAGGGCGTACTATATATAGGATTCCACGATTGGATAGGAGCTGTAAAAAGCAAATTCGATTCGCTCGTTTTCCCAGGGACATGTTGCATGGATAAATGCTTACAAGTTGATTCAATGTAACGTGAAAATCTTTCTGTAGTCATATGGAGTCGATCTAGTATGTTGACTGAAAAGGAAAGCTCATTTGTATGTGTTGAATCAATTTTATATAAAGTGGCACCTCTTTGACTATAGCGAAATAAGTTTTGTAATTCAGGAATATTCCCCATTAAATCCAACATGTTAAACTTCTCTGATTCTAAGTGTTTCATGTGAAACAGCTGTTCTGCAACATGAGTAAATAATCCATTTTTTTGTACCTTCACCTCATCTTCTAAAAATTGATATCCTTGTTTTTTTCGTTTACGGGTCGTAACACCATGAGCTAAAACAGTAGTGGATTCTGGATAGTTAGGATCAATGGTTAGTAAGCAGGCTTTAAAAAGTTGGCTCATTCCATAAAACAATAACATTGGTTGAATTGAAAAGGGTGATACCTTATATAATTCATAATAATTTTTTCCATGTTCTAAGTAATAAATAAAGGGATAACAATTTTCAAAACTTTTTTTTTCAGCATCTTGTATGGAGGATTTTTCATAACAACGGGCAAGATAACGTTGTACATTTTGAGATGAAAAGAAGAAACTTAATTGCTGCCAAGTACAATGTGTTTGATGCATATATTACGCTCCTTTTATTGTCTAAAAATTCTAACATATATATACGTCCTTGACAGTATTTTAACCAATTGATAAGCTACTAATAATAATTTCTGGTATCATGGGGGGAACAATTATGTGGGAATCTAAATTTGTTAAAGAAGGTTTGACTTTTGATGACGTATTACTTGTACCAGCAAAGTCAGATGTACTACCAAGAGAAGTAAGTGTTAAAACAGTTTTATCTGAAAGCTTACAGTTAAACATCCCGTTAATTAGTGCAGGAATGGATACAGTAACAGAAGCTGATATGGCTATTGCAATGGCTCGTCAAGGCGGTTTAGGAATTATTCATAAAAACATGTCTATTGAACAACAAGCAGAGCAAGTTGATAAAGTAAAACGTTCTGAAAGTGGTGTTATTTCAGATCCTTTCTTTTTAACTCCAGAACATCAAGTGTATGATGCAGAGCATCTTATGGGAAAATACCGTATCTCAGGTGTACCGGTTGTAAATAATTTAGATGAGCGAAAGTTAGTTGGTATTATTACAAACCGTGATATGCGTTTTATCCAAGACTACTCAATCAAAATTTCCGACGTAATGACAAAAGAACAGCTAATTACAGCTCCAGTTGGTACAACGCTAGAAGAAGCTGAAAAGATCCTACAAAAGTATAAAATTGAAAAACTCCCTCTTGTTGATAACAACGGTGTATTACAAGGGCTTATTACAATAAAAGATATTGAAAAAGTAATTGAATTCCCAAATTCTGCGAAGGATAAGCAAGGGCGCTTATTAGTCGGGGCAGCGGTTGGTGTAACGGCTGATGCTATGACTCGTATCGATGCATTAGTAAAAGCTAGCGTAGATGCAATCGTACTTGATACAGCTCATGGGCATTCTCAAGGTGTTATTGATAAAGTAAAAGAAGTTCGTGCAAAATATCCGTCACTAAATATTATCGCTGGAAATGTTGCTACTGCTGAAGCAACAAAAGCATTAATTGAAGCAGGTGCAAACGTAGTTAAAGTTGGTATTGGACCAGGCTCTATTTGTACAACACGTGTTGTAGCTGGCGTTGGTGTACCACAATTAACAGCGGTTTATGATTGTGCAACAGAAGCTCGTAAACACGGTATCCCAGTCATTGCCGATGGTGGTATTAAGTACTCTGGTGATATGGTTAAAGCTTTAGCAGCAGGAGCACATGTTGTTATGCTAGGTAGCGTGTTTGCTGGTGTTGCTGAAAGCCCTGGTGACACTGAAATTTACCAAGGTCGCCAATTTAAAGTATATCGTGGTATGGGTTCTGTTGGTGCGATGGAAAAAGGAAGTAAAGATCGTTACTTCCAAGAAGGAAATAAAAAACTTGTTCCAGAAGGTATTGAAGGACGAGTACCATATAAAGGACCTTTAGCAGATACAGTTCACCAATTAGTTGGTGGATTACGTGCAGGTATGGGCTATTGCGGAGCACAGAATTTAGAGTTCTTACGTGAGAATGCACAATTTATTCGCATGTCAGGTGCTGGTTTACTTGAAAGCCATCCTCATCACGTACAAATTACAAAAGAGGCTCCAAACTACTCATTATAATGTCTTATATACAAATAGACGGAGATTTGATATCTCTGTCTATTTTTTTTTGATTATGTTAGAATAACGGTTATGTGAGTACATAGATATTGGGGGTAGCAAAAGTGAAAAGTATGTTTTGCAAAAGATTCATTGCGCTAGTAACAATGCTTACACTAGCTTGTAGTATGTTGTTACCATATAGCAATGCGTCAGCAGAAACAGGATCTGCTTTAAACATTGAAGCAGGTGCGGCAATTTTAGTTGAAGCTAATTCTGGTAAGATTTTATATCAAAAGAATGCAGATGAATTATTATCAATTGCTAGTATGACAAAAATGATGAGTGAATATTTAGTTCATGAAGCAGTGGATAAAGGAAAACTTAAGTGGGATCAAAAAATTAAGGTTTCTGAATATGCATATAAAGTTTCACAAGATGCTTCATTATCAAATGTTGCATTAGAAAATGGTGGCACTTATACAGTAAAAGAGTTATATGAGGCGATGGCAATCTTTTCTGCAAATGGTGCAACAATTGCATTAGCGGAAGCAATTGCGGATAAAGAAGTAAACTTCGTAAAAATGATGAATGATAAGGCGAAAGAACTAGGATTGAAAAATTATAAATTTGTCAATTCTACAGGCTTAACGAACAAAGATTTAAAAGGAATGCATCCTGAAGGTACACAACCGGATGAAGAAAATAAAATGTCTGCGAAGGATGTTGCAACTTTAGCACAACATCTACTTAAAGATTATCCTAAAGTATTAGATACAGCAAAAACTCCGATGAAAGTTTTCCGTCCCGAAAAAGAGAAATTTCAAATGTTGAACTGGAACTGGATGTTAAAAGGTTTATCTAAGGCATATGATGGTGTAGATGGTCTGAAAACAGGATCAACTCCAGAGGCAGGAGATTGTTTCACTGGTACGGTTGAAAGAAATGGAATGCGTTTTATTTCTGTAGTCATTAAAACAAATTCTCGTCAAGCACGTTTCGATGAGACAAAGAAGCTATATGATTATGGATTTGATAACTTTGAAATGAAGAAAGTGTATAAAAAAGGTTCTTCGGTAAAGGGACATGAAACAGTACGAGTAGAAAATGCAAAAGATAAAGATGTAGCAGTTCAAACAAAACAAGCTGTTTCACTTCCAATGCCAAAGGGAAGTAAAGATGTTTATAAAACAGAATTAAAAGAAGCAAGTAAGGGACAAGAAGCACCTATTAAAAAGGGAGCTGCACTTGGCCAGATGGTAATTACACCAAAAGATACGAATGATCCTGGGTTTTTATCTGGTAAGTCATTACAAATAGATCTTGTAACAACATCTGCAGTAGAAGAAGCGAATTGGTTTACTCGTTCTATGCGCGGAATCGGTTCTTTCTTTAGTGGTATATGGAATAGTGCTGTTGATACAGTAAAAGGTTGGTTTTAAAAGCTCCTCATTGTAGGGGCTTTTTCTTATTCCTATTTTTCATACCGACTTTATGAAAAAGTAGTAGACAAGCATCTGATGGTTAGTGGTAGAATGTAAGAGTATTCTTAATTTTCGCCTTTAACGGGGAAAAGCAATTCACCTAGGGGGGTTTTTGTAACATGACAAATGTAACAGGGACAGAACGTGTAAAACGTGGAATGGCAGAAATGCAAAAAGGCGGCGTTATTATGGACGTAATTAACGCTGAACAAGCAAAAATTGCAGAAGAGGCAGGCGCAGTTGCCGTTATGGCATTAGAGCGTGTACCAGCAGATATTCGTGCAGCAGGTGGCGTTTCTCGTATGGCAGACCCAACGATCGTTGAAGAAGTTATGGGTGCTGTGTCAATTCCGGTTATGGCAAAATGCCGTATCGGTCACCTTGTAGAAGCACGTGTATTAGAATCATTAGGGGTAGACTATATCGATGAGAGTGAAGTATTAACTCCTGCCGATGAAGTATACCATTTAAATAAACGTGATTACACAGTTCCGTTTGTATGTGGTTGCCGTGATATCGGAGAAGCTGCACGTCGTATTGCAGAAGGTGCATCTATGCTTCGTACAAAAGGTGAACCAGGAACAGGAAACATTGTAGAGGCAGTGCGTCATATGCGCCAAG
Source organism: Bacillus sp. MN7755 (assembly GCF_054771475.1). Taxonomy (NCBI): domain Bacteria; kingdom Bacillati; phylum Bacillota; class Bacilli; order Caryophanales; family Bacillaceae; genus Bacillus; species Bacillus sp. MN7755. Next base: position 10,009 of record NZ_BTRL01000022.1, on the reverse strand, counting down.
TCAATGCAGAAATCCGTCAAGTTGCAAGTCTACGTGAAGATGAGTTAATGACATATGCAAAAAATACTGGTGCTCCTTATGAAGTACTCCTTGAAATTAAACGCCTTGGTCGTTTGCCGGTTGTAAACTTTGCAGCAGGTGGTGTAGCAACACCAGCAGATGCAGCGTTAATGATGCAACTTGGTGCGGATGGTGTATTTGTTGGATCTGGTATCTTCAAATCAGAGAATCCAGAGAAATTTGCACGTGCGATCGTTGAAGCGACGACTCATTATGAGGATTACGAACTAATTGCAAGCCTTTCTAAAGGATTAGGTAATGCGATGAAAGGTATCGAAATTTCAACGTTATTACCAGAACAACGCATGCAAGAGCGCGGATGGTAATTGAAGGAGAACTTTAAAATGGTGAAAATCGGTGTACTAGGTCTTCAAGGTGCAGTTCGTGAGCATGTAAAATCAGTTGAAGCAAGTGGTGCAGAAGCTGTTGTTGTAAAGCGTATAGAGCAACTTGAAGAGATTGATGGTCTTATTTTACCAGGCGGTGAAAGTACAACAATGCGCCGTCTTATTGATAAGTATGCTTTCATGGAACCACTTCGTACATTCGCGAAGTCTGGTAAACCAATGTTTGGTACATGTGCAGGAATGATTCTTCTTGCAAAAACACTTATTGGCTATGAAGAAGCACATATTGGTGCTATGGATATTACAGTTGAGCGCAATGCGTTCGGGCGTCAAAAAGATAGCTTCGAAGCTGCACTTTCTATTAAAGGTGTGGGAGAAGATTTTGTTGGCGTATTTATTCGTGCCCCGTATGTTGTAGATGTAGCAGATGATGTCGAAGTGCTTTCTACGCATGGCGACCGAATGGTAGCGGTAAAACAAAAACAGTTTCTAGCTGCTTCATTCCATCCGGAATTAACGGATGATCATCGTGTAACAGCATACTTTGTAGAAATGGTAAAAGAAGCGAAAATGAAAAAAGTTGTATAAGTAACTTGCAACTTGTATAAGATTATAGTAAATTGATGGTAACAATTTTATAAAATAAGCGTGTTGATAGGAAGTAGTAACAAATGTGGTTTCTTATAGAGAGTCGATGGTTGGTGGAAATCGATAGAAACAGTTTGTGAATCCATCCTGGAATGGAATGTGGAATATCTTTATGATTAGTAAACGTTCCCGGTGAAGAGCCGTTATTTCTACTTGAGAGGAAGGCGGTAATGCTTTCAACTAGGGTGGCAACGCGGGTTAACTCCCGTCCCTTTATATAGGGACGGGAGTTTTTTGTGTTTTATAAAATAAAAGGAGGAGTATATAATGCTTGATATTAAATTTTTACGTACAAATTTTGAAGAAGTAAAAGCAAAGTTACAACATAGAGGCGAAGATTTAACTGATTTTGGTCGCTTTGAAGAGTTAGATACAAGAAGAAGAGAACTACTTGTTCAAACAGAGGAACTAAAAAGTAAACGTAATGAAGTATCTCAACAAATCTCTGTATTGAAGCGCGAAAAGAAAGATGCGGAAGCTCTAATTCTAGAAATGCGTGAAGTTGGAGAAAAAGTAAAAGATCTTGATAATGAACTTCGTACAGTTGAAGAAGATTTAGAAAGATTAATGTTATCTATTCCAAATATCCCTCATGAATCTGCTCCAGTTGGTGAAACAGAGGATGATAATGTAGTAGCGCGTACTTGGGGAGATGTGAAGGAATTTGCTTTTGAACCAAAACCACATTGGGATCTTGCTACAGATTTAGGAATTCTAGACTTTGAACGTGCTGGGAAAGTAACGGGAAGCCGTTTCGTATTCTATAAAGGTGCTGGCGCAAGATTAGAGCGTGCTTTAATTAGCTTTATGCTTGATCTTCATACTGATGAGCATGGATACGAAGAAGTATTACCTCCGTATATGGTAAACCGTGCAAGTATGACAGGTACTGGACAACTTCCAAAGTTTGAAGAAGATGCATTCCGTATTGAAAGTGAAGATTACTTCTTAATTCCAACAGCTGAAGTACCTGTAACGAATATGCACCGTGATGAAATCTTAAATAAAGAGCAATTGCCTATAAGATATGCTGCATTTAGCTCTTGTTTCCGTTCTGAAGCAGGTTCAGCTGGTCGTGATACACGTGGTTTAATTCGTCAGCATCAGTTCAATAAAGTAGAGCTTGTAAAGTTCGTGAAACCAGAAGATTCTTATGAAGAGTTAGAAAAACTAACAAATGATGCAGAACGCGTGTTACAATTGTTAGAGTTGCCATATCGCGTTATGAGCATGTGCACAGGCGATTTAGGATTTACAGCAGCGAAGAAATACGATATCGAAGTATGGATTCCAAGCTATGGCACATATCGTGAAATTTCTTCTTGTAGTAATTTTGAGGCTTTCCAAGCGAGACGTGCAAATATCCGTTTCCGTCGTGAACCAAACGGAAAACCAGAACATGTTCATACATTAAATGGATCTGGTCTTGCAATTGGACGTACGGTGGCAGCTATTTTAGAGAATTACCAACAAGAAGATGGTACAATTATAATTCCAGAAGTTCTTCGCCCTTATATGGGAGGAAAAACAGTTATTAAGTAAATTTATAAACATTCATCGGTATGAGTGATTGGTAATTATGAGCGTTGTCAGTACTATAATGTAGGAGAGGGGAAGTAAAATTTTCCTTTCCTCATAATTTATTTTAGTAGGGTTGACTAACTGTTTTTCTTTTGATATTATATTTGATGTCAATATGGAGGTATACCCAAGTCTGGCTGAAGGGATCGGTCTTGAAAACCGACAGGCGGCGAGAGTCGCGCGGGGGTTCGAATCCCTCTACCTCCTCCAGATATAATTGACAACAGCGCATATAAGTGGAGATTGGAGAACTCGTTACCAACACGTAACGAGTTTTTATTTTAAAACCAATCATAAAGTATGGTGTAAGGCGATTTTGTCCTTATTACACACTCATATTCCGATGATTATCTTCATAGATATGAAAGGAGTCAACATGGATCTTATTATACAAACGTTTCCTTTAGATGGAAAAACTTTATATTATGTACAATGTCCTGTCTGTAAGAACAATAGAATTTTAAACAGTGGTGCAAACGTATCACGCATTATTAGCGATGATACATTCCGTAAACTTTGTGGTTGCACTTGTGATGTAAAACAAACTGCGACAAAAGTAGAGGCGCCAAAAAAAGTTAAAAAAGAAGCTGTAAAGAAAGAAGCAGCTCCAAAACGTACAGGTAAAGTATTAACAGCGGTAATTAACGGGAAAGAAATGACTGTTAAAGAGATCGCTGAGACATACGATATTAGTACAAGTACGGTTCGTCAGCGTATTAACGCTGGAAAACCTGAGAGTGAAATTATTGCTCCAACAAAGAAGAAATAATTTAATAGAAAAACCCGTGCGTATGCACGGGTTTTTTATTTTACAAGTTTACGTGTTTGTTTTAAAAAATGGCCAATTTTTTTAATGATCGGTTCAATAGAATCTCCATCTTTTAAAATATCGTATTCATTAATGTTTAATCGTAAAACAGGGCATGAATTAAAGTTATTGATCCAGTTTTCGTAACGCCCATGCATCTCTTTCCAATACTCAATTGGTGTTTGCTGCTCCATCGGGCGTCCGCGTTCTTGAATACGGTCTACAATATCATCGAAAGAACCCTCTAAGTAAATTAATAAGTCTGGATGAGGGAAGTAAGGAGTCATGACCATAGCGTCAAATAAACCTTTATATGTTTCGTAATCAGTTTCCGTCATTGTACCTTTTTCATGATGCATCTTTGCAAAAATGCCAGTGTCTTCATAGATAGAACGGTCTTGAACAAAACCGCCACCATATTCAAAAATTCTCTTTTGTTCTTTAAATCGTTCTGCTAAAAAGTATACTTGCAAGTGGAAGCTCCAGCGTGTGAAATCGGCATAGAACTTGTCCAAATATGGATTAGAATCTACTTTTTCAAATGATGTGCGATAACCTAAAGCGTTAGCTAGTGCAGTTGTCATAGTTGATTTTCCGACACCTACTGTTCCAGCGATAGTAATTACTGCATCATTTGGTATATCATATTTTTGCCTTAAATTCATTATTATTTCGACTCCTTTAAGAGAGTATTTTGAAGGGCGGATAGGATGACGTTTAAATCATCGGGATTTTGTACAAAATCCATATCGTCTCCGTTAAATTTCAACACCGGGATATCTGGATGGTCCTTTTTAAAAGTATCCATTGCTGTTTCGTAATCTTTTGTGAGCTGTAGTAAGTAATTTGGATCCATATTTTTTTCGAATTCTCTTCCGCGCATTGCGATTCGCTTTTGTAATGTTTCCAGGCTAGCTGTTAAATAAACGATGACATTTGGTACAGGCATATCTTGTGTAAGGATACGGTAGATTTGCATGTACTTGTCATATTGAGAATCTTTTAATGTACGGGATGCAAAAATTAAATTTTTAAATATATGATAATCAGCTACTACTGGCTTCCTTTGATTCAAATACTTTATGTTAATGTCTTCTAGTTGTTTGTATCTATTACAAAGAAAGAACATCTCTGTTTGAAAACTCCATTCGTCGATGTCTTCATAGAACTTTCCTAAAAAAGGGTTTTCATCAACAATCTCTTTTAGTAAGTGGAGTTGCATGTGAGCTGAAATTGCCTTCGCAAGTGAGGTTTTTCCAACACCAATTGGTCCTTCAACCGTGATAAATGGTACTCCGGTCACGCTGTTTCCTCCTTTCAATCAGTGATTTGCCGTGACTACTAAAAACACAAAACAGAATTATTGTAGCACAAGAGGGAAGCGAGCGGGTTAATTTGATATAAAAAGTTAGAAAATAGATATATGTATTAATTAAATTTTATTTGGGATGACGGTACTATATTTGCTTTTAATGTGGCTTCCATTATTTTTAAAGCATGCAGGTTATCCTGATCATGATTAGAGGCAATACAGTCCTGTGGTACATACAGTGTATAATTTCTCATATGTGCATCGTTAGCTGTAAAAAGAATACATATATTACCGGCAATTCCTGTTAATATTAGGTTTTCTATTTTCAAATAGCCTAATAAAGAATTTAAAGGTGTTTCATAAAAGGCAGAGTAATGTGGTTTAATAAAAATGTAATCGTCAGAATTTGGAGCAATCTTATGAATGATATTTTCACTATATTCATTTGTACAATGAGTAATCAGTTGGTCAATATCAGATCTCCAAAGTTGATAATGGTCATTAATATAAATTATGGGATAGCCGAAGGATTTCATCGTTTTCTTTAAATGTAGAATAGGATTTGTTATAATTTCGCATTTCTTGGCTAGGATGGGCCCATGTGAAAATTGAAAATCATTAATCATATCGATGATGAGTAAGGCAGTATTCTTCATATGTAATCCCCTCTCTTTTTTCTTAGGGTGGATTGAATTTGTAAAAGTTATCCCATGGTGTAGTAAATGGAAATAAGCGTATTTTATTTGTAATGAAAGGACTATGTTATGGAACGCGATCAAGATATTTATTTTATGCAGTTGGCAATAGAAGAGGCTAAAAAAGCAGAGGCAATACAAGAAGTACCGATTGGTGCAGTTATAGTGTTAGATGGTGAGGTAATTAGTGTTGCTCATAATTTAAGGGAAACTGAGCAAAGATCAATAGCTCACGCTGAGTTGTTAGCTATTGATGAGGCGTGCAAAAAATTAGGGACATGGCGTTTAGAAGATGCGACGTTATATGTAACATTAGAGCCTTGTCCGATGTGTGCGGGTGGAATTGTTTTATCACGAGTGAAGCGAGTTGTATATGGTGCAAGTGATCCAAAGGGTGGATGTGCAGGGACATTAATGAATCTTTTAACGGATGAACGCTTTAATCATCAATGTGAAGTAGTAGCTGGTGTATCAGAAGAAGAATGCGGTACGTTGTTAACAAACTTTTTTAGAGAACTTCGTAAAAAAAGAAAAGCGATCAAGAAATTAGAGAAAAGCAACGAGAATTAACGTATTTGCATTTTATAAAAAAACAAGTTATACTGATAGTGCCTTTAATGAAGGCAACCGAATATTGGTTTTAACTTTGCCGTGCTAAGCGGGGAGGTAGCGGTGCCCTATACTCGCAATCCGCTCTAGCGAGGCCGAATCCCTTCTCGAGGTTATGTTGCTGTAAGGCCTGCCTTAAGTAAGTGGTGTTGACGTTTGGGTCCTGCGCAACGGGACCCCGTGAACCTTGTCAGGTCCGGAAGGAAGCAGCAATAAGCGGGTTTTCTCGTGTGCCGCAGGAGTGCCTGAACCGAGCTAACTGCTTAAGTAACGCTTATGGTACGTAATCGACAGAAGGTGCACGGCAGTTATATATGTATACAAAACTCACCTTAATACTAAGGTGGGTTTTTTGTATAGAAAATAACTTTTGGAATCTATAAACAGAATGGGTTATAATAAATGAGATAATAACCTTTGAGGGAGGCCGTATTTTCGTGTCATACCAAGCGTTATACCGAACATGGAGACCGCAAAAATTTGAAGATGTAGTCGGTCAAAAGCACGTCACAAAAACGTTGCAAAATGCCCTTCTTCAAGAGAAAGTTTCACATGCGTATTTATTTTCTGGCCCGAGGGGAACAGGGAAAACGACAATTGCAAAAGTATTTGCAAAAGCAATCAACTGTGAACATGCTCCGGTAGCTGAGCCTTGTAATGAATGTCCCTCTTGTTTAGGGATTACGCAAGGATCTATTTCAGATGTATTAGAAATTGATGCGGCTTCAAATAACGGTGTAGATGAAATCCGAGATATTAGAGATAAAGTAAAATATGCTCCAAGTGCTGTAGAATATAAAGTATATATTATTGATGAAGTCCACATGCTTTCCATGGGTGCCTTCAATGCGCTTTTAAAAACGTTAGAAGAGCCGCCAGGACATGTCATCTTTATTTTGGCAACAACAGAACCGCATAAGATACCGCCTACAATCATTTCACGTTGTCAGCGTTTCGAATTCCGAAAAATATCAGTAAATGATATTGTTGAGAGATTATCGACGGTTGTGACCAATGAAGGTACGCAAGTAGAAGATGAGGCGTTACAAATTGTTGCGCGTGCCGCTGAAGGTGGTATGCGTGATGCGCTTAGTCTTATTGATCAGGCGATATCTTATAGTGATGAGACAGTTACAACAGAAGATGTATTAGCTGTAACAGGTTCTGTTTCTCAGCAATACTTAGGCAACTTAGTAGAATGTATACGTGAAAATGATGTATCAAGAGCATTACGTATCATAGATGAGATGATGGGGAAAGGGAAAGATCCTGTTCGCTTCATGGAGGATTTCATTTACTATTATCGTGATATGCTTTTATATCAAACTTCACCACAACTGGAACATATGTTGGAACGAGTAATGGTAGATGAGCAATTCCGGATGTTAAGTGAAGAAATGCAACCGGAAGCAATCTATGAAATCATTCATACTCTTAGTAAAGGACAACAGGAAATGAAGTGGACAAATCATCCGCGAATTTTCTTAGAAGTTGTTATGGTACAACTGTGTCAACAGTTTATGATGCAAGCAAACGGTGCAGATCGTTTACAAGCAATTATGAACAGGATGCAGCAATTGGAGAAAGAGTTAGAACAAGTCAAAAAGAATGGTGTGCCGGCTGGTGTGCAGCAGGAAGTCAGAGAGACACGTGCAGCACCAAAGCCAGTGCGGACAGGTAGTATGAAGATTCCTGTTGGACGCGTAAATGAAGTATTAAAGCAAGCAAAGCGTCAAGATTTAGAACAATTAAAGGCTGTATGGGGTGAGTTGCTAGGAAGACTCAAAGCATACAACAAAGTAGCGTTTGCTGTTTTGTTAGAAAATAGTGAACCGGTAGCGGCTTCGGATGATACTTACGTTTTAGCGTTTCAATATGAGATTCACTGTAAAATGGCAAGCGAAAATCGAGAAGCTATGGATACAGTGGAACAAGCTTTATTTGAATTGCTAAGTAAAAGATTAAATATGATTGCCATTCCAAAAAGTGAATGGGGTAAAATCCGTGAAGATTTTTTACAGCGTGAAGGTGGGAATTCTGAAGAAAGCCCAGAGAAGAAAGAAGATCCTCTTATAGAAGAGGCAGTAAAATTAGTAGGGCAAGAACTTATTGAAATAAAAGAGTAATAATAATTAGGAGGAATTAATTATGATGCGTGGCGGAATGGGAAATATGAATAACATGATGAAACAAATGCAAAAAATGCAAAAAGATATGGCAAAAGCGCAAGAAGAACTTGGCGAAAAGACAGTTGAAGGTACAGCTGGCGGCGGTATGATTACAGTTATTGCAAATGGTCATAAGCAAATTCTTGAAGTGAAAGTTAAAGAGGAAGTTGTAGATCCAGAAGATATCGAAATGTTACAAGACTTAGTGTTAGCTGCAACGAATGATGCGCTTAAAAAAGCTGATGAACTTTCAAACTCTACAATGGGTAAATTTACAAAAGGCTTAAACTTACCAGGTGGAATGTTCTAGGAGGATATTGATATATGCATTATCCAGAACCAATATCAAAACTAATTGATAGTTTTATGAAATTGCCAGGAATCGGACCGAAAACAGCGGTTCGGTTGGCATTTTTCGTATTAGATATGAAAGAAGACGATGTGTTAGGTTTTGCGAAAGCACTTGTAAATGCGAAGCGAGACTTAGCATATTGTTCTGTATGCGGGCATATTACTGACCGTGATCCTTGTTATATTTGTAACGATTCACATCGAGATCAATCAGTTGTTTGTGTCGTGCAAGAACCGAAAGATGTAATCGCAATGGAAAAAATGAAAGAGTATCAAGGTGTATATCATGTGTTACGCGGTGCTATTTCTCCAATGGAGGGAATTGGACCGGAAGACATTAATATCCCGCAACTTTTAAAGCGACTGCACGATGAAACGGTACAAGAAGTGATATTAGCAACAAATCCTAATATTGAAGGGGAAGCTACAGCGATGTATATATCCCGCCTCTTAAAGCCGACAGGTATTAAAGTAACTCGTATTGCACATGGTCTGCCAGTTGGTGGAGATTTAGAATATGCAGATGAAGTGACACTGTCGAAAGCGTTAGAAGGTCGTAGAGAAGTATAAGAGGAGAAACAAAAATGTTCTTTCAAAAAAAGGGTAAATTGCGTAAAGAGTATGATGATAAGCTAATTGTACTATTAGAAAAAGTGAAGAACGAATGGTTACGTCAGAAGAGAATGGTTGAACAAAGTGTAGAACCATCTCAAGATGTACTTTGTTCTTTAAAAATAGCAGAGGCGAAATATTTCTTCTTGTTAAAAGAGGCAAAACGTCGTCCTGTAAAAATGGAACAATGGTAAAAGGTTCTGCTGAAAAAGCAGAACCTTTTATTTTATTTGTTAAACATATAGTGGCCACTTCGTTTGGACGGAGCGATTAACGTTTTTTATGAAGAAAGTGTTAACGAATAAAGATTAGTAGGATAAAACGATTGGTGTTATGTGATAAATGTTCTTTTTCATCGCCTTGTCCCATACAAATAATTATGTATAGGTCATTCATAAGGAGGAAAAAATGAATTCTACAATTATTATTGGTGGTATTCTTGCGTTAGTTTTTATTTTCCTTGTTTTTGGTGTTTCTTCTAAGCCGTTACGATTTATAGGAAAGGCACTCTTTCATATTACGTTAGGAATAGCATTACTCTTTATCGTAAATGTTGTAGGAACATATTTTGATTTTCATATTCCAATTAATTTGGGTACAGCGGCGATCACAAGTTTATTAGGGCTACCCGGTGTTGCTGCATTAGTGGTTATTAAGCTTTATATCATGCCAAGATAAAAATTATTTTGGCATTTTTTTAAAAAGTGTTGACTAACAAATGAATAATATGGTAAATTAATAAGCGTCGTCAGGAACGAAAGAAAAAAGTTGTTGACGGATTTAACGAAAAATGTTAAATTATAAAAGTCGCTGAAACG
>NZ_BTRL01000021.1:0-194645 GCF_054771475.1 Bacillus sp. MN7755 | reverse complement strand
CTTGACAGGGGTCACTCCAGTATTAGGTCGTCTTTTAATTTATTATAGTATGTATAATATAATAATAGTTCGTTTTTATTTAGGGAATAAAAAGCAAAAGATGCAAATGTGCATAAAAGGTTTAGTTTGAAAACATTAATATTTACATTATATAATAAAGTTATCTGGAAAAATATAGATAAAAGAAATTAGGTGTATAACACATGAGAATGGATAAAAGTAAATTTATAAAAATTGCTACTTCAATAGGGGTGTCATCTTTTTTATTAACTGGCTGTGGTGATTATGAAGAAGAAACTGCACAGAAAGAAAGTACTGCTGTTAAAACAGATGGTGCAAAGCAAGGGAATGAACAAGAAAATTTAAATTGTGATGATAAAACTCCTACTAATGAAAATGTAGAAAATGATGAGTTATGTAAGGAATTTAATTCGTCATTTTCATCGTATCATGAAAACTCACATTTACCGATACTTCCATTCGTAGCAGGATATTTATTAGCAAGCAGAACTTCAAATATGAATTTTACAGCAAAACCAAATGTAATGAAGAAACCGTATGCAAATAATGTTATTCCATATCGTGAAAAAGACGAACGTAGAACTGGTGGCAGCGGTGGTGGAGGGTATTACGGTGGAACTAACAGTAACAACAACAACTCTTCCAATAAAGTGGATTTAAATAAACAACAGCCAAATCCAACAAATAAAGTGACGCCAGATACAAATACGCCGAAATCATCTACGACACAAACACCAAAAGTGAATTCTGGTTCCAGTGGAATTGGGAACGCAAAAGCGCCAGCTGGATCATAATATGAAAGGATAATAGAACCATGTATACAGAACAAGAACAGAAAGAGTATATGAAAGTATGGTTTTCTCTTGCAGAAGAGGCTGGTCGGAATGGATTTACTTGGCCGAGTCTATTAGAGAATGATGAATGGAACCAATATATGGCAACAGGTATGTATCGTATGCCAGTAAACACATATACTGCTATTTCAAAAGCGACAGAAGAAATCATGTACGTGTTATATAGAACGTATCAATATATTGTAAATACGACAGAAGATTTTCAAAAACTAGGATTCCCAGCTGAAACGTGGGAAATTGCGAGAATGAAACATACTGGTTTGTTTTCATATTTTACAAGATTTGACTTTATCGTAAACGGTGAAGATATAAAGTTAATAGAAGTAAATTGTGATACACCAACAGGTTATTTAGAACCGTCTGTCGCTAATGAAGTGTTGTGTCGTTATCATGATGTAAATCATCCAAACCATATAGAAGAGCATATAGTGCAGGCATGGGAACAAATTAAACATGACTATAGTATAAATCCTAGAGAAACGATATATTTTACTAGTTATGATTGGCACGAGGAAGACCATCAAACAGTACAGTTTTTAAGAAACTATTGTTTAGATCAATCAACAGATTATATAGGAATACAAGATATCGTCGTTGCAGATGATGGTATATATACGCCAAATGGTGAACGAATCCATTATTTATATAGACTATATCCAATTGAATATTTAGTTTCAGATACTGATAAAAACGGGAAAAGAATTGGACTCCAGTTTTTAGATCATATAGCGCAAGGAAGAGTGAAAATCATTAATCCACCGGCTGCTTTTCTTATGCAAAATAAAAGTATACTCGCATTAATTTGGCAACTTTACGAAGAAGAAGTTTTCTTTGAGGAAGAAGAGCGAGGAATCATTCAGAAATACTTCCTACCAACATATTTTACAAATAAACCATTTATAGAAAAAAATGAATCATATGTTTCTAAACCTTTATACGGCCGTGAAGGCGGAGGGGTATCTATATACAAAAATGATGAACTATTAGCTGAAGATAAAACAGAGTATTACTTTGAACAACGGAAAATATATCAGCAATATATAGAAATGCCTGACTATACAATTGACACATGGGATGGTCCATATACCGGTAAACTATTAATTGGGTCACACTGCATAAGCGGAAGAGCCGCAGGGTTATTTTTACGTGTAGGTGAGAAAATAACAGGAAACTTATCGATGTTTACAGGGGTTACAATTGAAGGGTAAATGAAACAAAGAGCTTATCATTTTTGATGAGCTCTTTGTTTCTATATAGTGTTATTATTGTTTGGATGTAACGCCTTCATGTTTCTTCTTTTGTTATATAAAATCAATATATTACCATTTTTTACGTAGATGAAAATGATTAAGTTAAAAATTAAGAAAAATATGATAATATATGTATGTAGTAGTTTAAAATAAAATGGGGGAACAATCGTGAAAATGAATGACATAGTGGCAAGTACACAATTGCCAAATACAATCAAAACAATTACAAATGATTTAAGAAAATTAGGGTTAGAAAAAGGGATGACGGTTATTGTGCATTCTTCGCTAAGTTCTATCGGCTGGATATCTGGTGGAGCGGTTGCGGTAGTTGAAGCATTAATGAAAGTTGTTACAAAAGAAGGAACAATCATTATGCCAACGCAATCTTCAGATTTATCCGATCCGAAACATTGGTCAAGACCGCCTGTACCTGAAGACTGGTGGCAGATTATCCGTGATAATGTCCCAGCGTATGATCCACGAATAACACCAACAAGAGGCATGGGGGAAATAGTTGAATGTTTTCGTACATATCCGAATGTAGTTCGTAGCAATCATCCATTAGGGAGTTTTGCTGCATGGGGAAAACACGCAGAAGAAATAACGATAAATCAGTCACTATCGATGAGTTTAGGAGAGGAATCTCCATTAAGAAAAATATATGATTTAGACGGGTACATATTATTAATTGGTGTTGGCTATGATTCCAACACGTCTGTACATTTATCTGAAGTACGTTCTGGTGCATGTGAGTTAATTAAAGTGGGGGCACCTATTATAGAAAATAGTGAAAGAGTATGGAAAGAGTTTGTGGATATGGATTACGATTCTGATAAGTTTGTAGAAATCGGAGTAGCGTTTGAGCAAAAAGGTACTGTAACAATGGGGAAAATAGGAAACGCAAAGTGTCGTCTTATGAAACAACGAGATATCGTTGACTTTGGGACAGAATGGTTTCGTAAGAAAAATCAGTAAGGGATGGTTACAATGAAGGGGAAAAAGGTATTAATTACAAGTGGTGGTTGTTTAGAAAAATGGGACCAAGTGCGTGGTCATACGAATATGGCAAAAGGAACAATTGGAAGAATAATTGCTGAAGAGCTTATAAGTAAAGGAGCGCATGTTATATATTTACACGGTTATTTTGCCGAGAAACCAAACGATATAAATAATCAATTAGAATTACACCCATTTGAAGGAATTGTTGATTTACAAGATAAAATGAAAAGTATCATTACGCATGAAAAGGTTGATGCAGTCATTATGGCAGCGGCTGGATCAGATTGGATTGTGGACAAGATTTGTGATCAAGATGGGAATGTTCTTGATATGAATGGAAAAATTTCAAGTGATATAGCGCCAATTATTCATTTTCAAAAGGCGCCGAAAGTATTAAAACAAATAAAAAAGTGGGATCCAGAAACAGTGCTCGTAGGCTTTAAGCTTGAAAGTGATGTAAATGAAGAAGAACTGTTTGAAAGAGCAAAAAATAGAATGGAAGAAGCAAAGGCGAGTATAATGATTGCGAATTCACCACATTCTTTATATTCGTGCGGAGCGGTACACTACGTAATTGGACAAGACGGTAAAGGGAAGCTATGTAATGGGAAAGATGAAACAGCGAAAGAAATTGTCAAAAGGTTAGAAGTACTATGTAATCACATTACTGCTTTTTAATTTTAAGTATTTGGATAAGAGTAAATCCGCATAGTATATATAGGTAAGCGAAACTTTAATTTATGGGAATTTTACTTTTACACAAACGTTAAACATTCAAAATGGATACATAGAATAATTGGTGAGGAGTGAATTCTATGGAACATTTATTAAAGCAAGCTATTAAACTCCGGAAAGAAAAGAAATATGCGCAGTCTAAAGAGATACTCATTGGATTAACAAACTTTACGAGGGATGCAGAAGTACTTTATCAATGTGCCTGGATACATGATGTAATGGGTCTTGAAACAGAAGCTATGCCATATTATGAACAGGCAATTGCAAACGGTCTTGAAGGTGAGTCACTTTGCGGCGCATATATCGGCCTTGGTAGTACATATCGTTGTATAGGGGAGTATGACAAAGCAATTACTGTTTTAGAAACAGGTTTACAGCAGTTTCCAGATAACGATGTGATGAAAGTATTTTTGTCATTAGCAAAATATAATGTAAACGATCATGAATCCGCGATGAAATTACTACTTGAAACAGTCGTAAAAGTAGAAGAAGTTAAAGAATTTGAACGTGCTATTTCATTTTATAAAGACCATTTAAACGAGGTTTTTAAATAGAGGAGTGGACGTATGAATGTCACACTTTCGCTAAGGCGAAAAGGTATCTGGATTGGACTCGTATCTTTAATCTTGTTATCAAACTATTTATTATATGCTCTTCCGATTGTACCAGCTACTCCGAAAGAAGTTGTTCTTGGATCATTATTAGATTGCATGTTTGTAATTCCGGTCATTACGTATTTCTTTATTATTCGAAAAAGATACTCGTTAACGTATATATTTCCTGTTGTAATAGCTGGTTATATATTTGCAAGATTTATTATTCCAAGCGATTATTTACAAGCTTTTTCATACGTTTCTTATATTATAGTAGCAGGAGAAATTGCTTTTGTATGTTTAGAGTTATTCCTTCTATATAAAATTGTTAGAAAGCTTCCTACCATAATAAAAAAATATAAAGAATATAAAAGTGAGTATTCTTCATTTTCTTATGCAATTGATGCTGCGTTTGACGCTACTATGAAAAGAAATAAATTAATAGATATTATTGTAACGGAGTGTAAGTTAATCTATTATGCATTTTTATCGTGGCGTGAAAAAGTACCAGAAGGTGAATCCGTATACTCATATCACAAAAAGACTGGTGCAATAGGTGTATATATCATGATCATCCATGCGACCTTAATAGAAAGTATCGGTTTTCATTATTTGTTTCATCAATGGAATCCAGTAGTAGCATGGGTGTTACTTATTTTAAACGTATATGCAATGTTTTATTTTTTAGCTGAAATACAAGCAATGCGTAAAAATCCAATTATTGTTGCGAAAGAAAAAATAATTATTCAAATTGGATTAGGAAAGAAAATTGTTTTACCATTTTCACAAATAGATAAAATTGCGTTTTATAAAGGCGAACCTTTAAAAAAAGAGAAAGAAGTTCTTGACGCAACGGTGATGGAATTTATAAAGGAACCTCCAACATTTGAAATAACGCTAAAAGAGCCAGTGAAAGCACAATTGTTATATGGATTTTCTAAAACAGTAAGTCGTGTTCACTTAAATGTTGATGAGGAACGGAACTTTTATGATGTGGTAACGGAGAAATTGAACCATGAATAATGCTACTAATTTTCATCGTGCGTTTGGTGTGTACGGCATTTGTATCGAAAATAATAATCTATTAGTAATCGATAAAATTAAAGGGCCATATAGAAATCGGTATGATCTACCTGGTGGTAGTCTAGAAGATGGGGAATCATTATTAGCTGGACTTCATAGAGAGATTAAAGAAGAGACCGGTCTAAAGGTAACGGTAGTAAAACAAATAGCTACAGTTGATTTTCAATATCCTTCAAAGTTCAAGGAGTATACACATGTACATCATATCGCAGTTTTCTACGGTGTTGAAAGGTGCGGAGGTGAATTCGTAGTACCGGAACAATTTGAAGAACAAGATTCATCAGGAGCTAGATGGATTCCTATCGAAAGCATTACAGAAGGCAATTCATCTCCGCTTGTATGTAGTGCAGTAGAGTGGCTGAAAACAAATGAGCTTCCATTAGAAGTGAAAAAATATGAAACATGGACAGTGAAAAACTCCTTCTAAATAAGAGGGGGTTTTTATTGTGTAATTGGAGACCAAACACTTCTTTATCGCTATATAAATGGATATAATTAAGATTAGAAATAGCATAAGGGGAAAAAAAGAATGAATAAATTACTAACACTTAAAAGTAAAATTGTAGAAAGAAAAATCCGGTATGACTCGACCGTAGTAGATCACACTTGCTTATTACTTGAAAAGCAGTTGCAAAGCATCGTGTTATTTCATGAGGTTCAGTATTCATTTACAATGACTACACATAGTACGAGTTTAACAATCCCAAAAGGAAGTTACACCATTGCATACTACTGGGAAGATCGTCCGTACAATTTATACATATGGAGAGATAAAAATGGAATGTATTTAGGCTCTTATTTTAATGTTGTAAAAAATACGCAAATAACAGGCGAACTAGTGTCATTTGAAGACTTAATTATTGATATTTTGGTACTTCCAAGCGGAGAATATTTTATTTTAGATGAAGATGAGTTACCTGAGCCTTTAGAGGGTTTTGAGGGTGGCTATGTGAATGAAGCTCTTTATGTATTAGAGGAAATAATTCAAAAGACGCTTCCTCAAATGATTGTAGAGACAGAAATGGTGAGGTTAAACTAAAGTGAAATTGATTTGAAAAGAAAATATGTGTTTAATGAAATTGAGTAGTCTTAAGTTATATGATCTAACTTTTTTGATAAGTCTAAGGTTAGATGTATATTTCTTGGGATTACTCTTTTTTGTGGAAACGAATATTGACTGAATATAGTTCAGTCGTTTATGATTGAATCAGATTCAGTCGCAGAGAAAACATACTAGGAGATGACGTATGAAAAGAATATCAAAAGAACCAGATATAAGAAGGCAAGAGTTAATGGATATTGGATTTGAACTATATATGAAAAATGGTATGAAAGGATTTGGCATAAAAGATGTTGTGAATCATGCTGGTGTAGCAACGGGCTTATTTTATTATTACTTCAAGTCTAAAGAGAATTTTGTTGATGAAGTATTAAATGATTTTATTGTGAAAAATATGAAGTTAATTGAAGAAATACTTATTTCTAATGAACGATCTGTCATGCAAAAGATGAAAGATTCTCTAAATATATTTTGGACATTTATCGAAAAATTAGCACCTTATAAAAATGTGAGTTCGTTTCAGACGGAACAACATTTTCAACTGGAACAGAAATTATTTACGCGAATGCAGCCATTAATTCGACAAGTGATTGAAGAAGGGGTGAAAACAGGGGTTTTTAATACTGTTAACTCATTATTAGCTTCAGGATTTATTTTATACGGTCTTAGTAGTATTGCCCATTCAGACGCGAATTTGAATTTAGATACGAAGCAAGAAATGGTTAATTTAGTATTAAATACACTACGATACGATCAAAGAGAAGGAGAATGTATATGAAGATTATAATTGATGGAAACAATATTTCGAATGAACAACTTACAAAGTGGAAAAGAGAACGTATTAAAAAAGTTTTAAATACATTAGGACATAAAGAACTGGAATTAAATGATACAGACGTTATGATAAAAAAACTAACGGAACTAAAGTTAAATTATTCATCCAATGAAATGTATGATAAGTTAAAATCTAAACTTAAATTAAGTGAAATGGGTATGCGTATTTGTACTGTTTTATCTGGCGATAGACGAAAATTTTCAAAAACAAGTATTTATTTAGATGGGATTACAGCAGAAGAAGCGATAAATGGAATTGATAGTTTTATGCTTGAACAATCAAGTGAAAATGATCAAGTGAATTTATCAGCTTGTCCTGATCACTATGTATTAAGACCCTTTGGGCAAAATGAATTAGAGGTTATCGAAACTACTGGTAATTCTCCGTTTCCAGTTCGATTTTTTATTGTTTTTGGTGACGAAACGGGATTGAAGACACCTAGAGATAAGTCTTATCAATACCAATCAACAGGTGTTGCACGTATGAAAGACGGTACTACTATTGGTGGAGTTCGACATCAATTCAAAAATACAGATACTGGTATAGAAGTAAGTCTAGTTGTAGAGTTCCCAGCACTTTGTCCTAATAGTCTTATTAAATCGCATCAAATGCATTTGGCATGTGAGTTTTCTTATTGGTTACAGTGGATTAAGGACCATAAAAAATAATTTTCAAATAAACAACAGTCAAGATGTTCAAATAAATCATACGTATGTTTTAATAAAACTGAGTTGACTTATCGGAAAAATTTGTATAATATGTACTTAATTCCATTACGTATTGCTGATTGGAGAAACCAAAGGCATTTTATCTATTGATAAAATGCCTTTGGTTTTTTTATTGCATAAATACTGAATCTGTTCATTTAGATGAATCATTTCAAGGAGGGGGAAAAGTGACTGTATCAATTGATGGAGTATCAAAATATTTTTCGAAACAAACTCGTACTGTTCAAGTATTAGAGAATATTAATTTTCAATTAGAGAAAGGGGATTTTGTTACAGTAATTGGTCCGAGTGGTTGCGGAAAAAGTACACTATTAAAAATTATTGCGGGTTTAGACAGCGATTTTGAAGGAGAAATCATTATTGACGGAGAGCGTATAACAAAACCGAGTAAGAAGCAAGGATTAATATTTCAAGAGCATCGATTGTTTCCATGGCTAACAGTGGAAGAAAATATTGCAGCTGATTTGTCATTAAAAGATAAGTATGTGAAGGATAAGGTAAAGGAATGGGTTGAAATTGTTCGGTTAGACGGTTTTGAAAAATCATATCCGAAAGAAATATCAGGCGGGATGTCACAACGTGTTGCGATTGCAAGGGCGTTGCTAAGAGATCCCAATGTATTATTGCTTGATGAACCATTTGGAGCATTGGATGCATTTACCCGAAGTCATTTGCAAGAAGTACTGCTCAACATTTGGGAACAAAAAAAGACGACAATGATATTCGTTACACATGATATAGACGAAGCAATATATCTTTCGAACAGAATTGTTATCATGAGTGCAAAGCCTGGAAAAATACATAAAGTGATTGAAAATAATTTACCTTATCCGCGTAGTAAAACTTCGGAGTCATTCCAAGAAATTCGAAAGAAAGTATTACAGCAGTTTGAACACGGGGAACTAATTCAAACAAGTATATAGGGAAAGAGTGAGTATATGTATAAAAAAATCAAAGTTCTTTCTTTTGCTTTAGCTATTTCTTTATTTTTATTTGGATGTGAAAAAAGCACAGCAAGTAATAAGAAGGAAGATGTAACAGTACAAATTGGTATTCAGCAAGGATTAAGTCCACTATTACTCGCACAGAAAAAAGGCTGGTTTGAAGAAGAGTTTAAAAAAGAAGGCGTTAAAGTGAAGTGGACAGAGTTCCAAAGCGGGCCTCCTTATTTTGAAGCAATTGCATCAAATCGATTAGACTTTGGTGAAGTTGGGAACTCCCCAGTTATTTCAGCTCAAGCAGCTGGTATTGAATTTACCGAAATTGCTAATACAAGTTATGCGAGAAAAGGAACAGGGATTCTTGTACAAAAGGATAGCAAGATTACGAGTGTCAAACAATTAAAAGGTAAAAAAATTGCTGTTGCAAAAGGAAGTAGCGCTTTTAATTTATTGTATCGAGCGCTAGATAAAGAAGGTATCAATGCGAAAGATGTAAATGTCATTCAGTTACAACCAGATGAAGCGCAGCCAGCATTTGAATCAGGATCAGTAGATGCATGGGCAATTTGGGATCCTTTCATATCGTTACATACGGTAAATAAAGGAGCGAAGGTGATTACAGATGGTGAACTATTAAATGTATCTTCTCCAGAGTTTTTAATTACGAGAACAAAATTTGCGAAAGAGCATCCAGAATTAGTTGAGAAATTCCTTAAAGTATATGAAAAAGCACGTGTATGGCAAGATGAAAACTTGGATGAAGCAATAAAAATATACACTTCTGCAAAGAAAATAGATGCAGAGATTGTAAAAGAAGTGTTTAATCACGACAAACCCATTTTAGTTCCAGTAACGAAAGAAATAATAGCAGAACAGCAAAAAACAGCGGATTTTCAATATAAGCTCGGTTCTATAAAGAAAGAAATCAAGACCGATAAAGTGGTAGATAATTCTTTCGTAGAAAAAGCGTTAAAGGCGAAATGAAGAGAGGTTTTGTAAATTGGATAATACGAAAGCTGTTATGAAACCAACGAGTATAACGATTGGTAATAACGATGTAAAGAAAGTGCGAAAGACAAAAGTAAAAGTGTTAGTAAGAGCGATTACTATACCAATTATCGTATTAATAATTTGGCAGTTAGCCGGCGTATTCGGTCTAGTTTCTAAAACAGTTTTACCAACGCCGCTAGATATATTTTTAGCTTGTCAAGAAATTATAAAAACAGGAGAGTTATTCGGTCATTTAAGTATTAGTGTATTCAGGGCTGCGGCTGGGTTCTTTATTGGTGGGAGTTTAGGAATTATTTTAGGGACAATTGTTGGGTTTTCAACGAGAAGTGAGCAATATTTAGATCCGTCAGTACAAATGTTAAGAACTGTGCCTCACTTAGCTGTTGCACCGCTTTTCGTATTATGGTTCGGTTTTGGGGAAACATCGAAAGTGTTATTAATTGCAGATGGTGCTTTTTTTCCTTTATACGTAAACGCGTTTCTAGGAATACGAGGTGTAGATTCAAAGTTATTTGATGTTGCGAGAGTATTAGAGTTTAGTAAAAGAAAATTAATTACAAAATTAATTTTACCTGCCGCATTACCGAACCTATTACTAGGAGCAAGATTATCATTAGGAATTGCATGGGTGAGTTTAGTAGTAGCGGAACTTATGGGATCTGCAGAAGGTATTGGCTATATGATAATGGATGCAAGGCAATTTTCAAATACAGATATCGTATTTGTCGGTATTATTATCTTTGCATTCGTTGGGAAGTTTTCTGATTCAATCGTACGTTTACTAGAAGTGAAGTTTTTAAGATGGCGAGATAATTTTAAAGGAGAGATAGGAAATTAACATATAAATTATTAGCGGTAATTTATATAGAGTGTTTTAATACATTTTAATATAACTAAGGGGTGTGTAAAGACATGGAATTATTATGGTTTATTCCAGCGTATGGAGATGGTCGATATTTGGGGACGACAAAAAGAGGAAGGGCCGCTGAATACGGTTACTATAAGCAGGTTGCACAAGCAGCAGATTATTTAAGGTATACAGGTGTGTTACTTCCAACTGGTCAAGGTTGTGAAGATCCATGGGTATTAGCATCGGCACTTGCAGCTGAGACAGAGAAATTAAAGTTTTTAGTAGCAGTTAGACCAGGGCTAATGTCACCGACAGTTGCAGCGAGGATGGCATCGACATTTGATAGAATCTCAGACGGAAGACTACTTATTAATGTAGTCGCTGGAGGAGATCCAGTTGAATTACAAGGAGATGGATTGTATCTTGAACATGATGAAAGATATGAAGCAGCAGATGAGTTTTTAAAAGTTTGGAAATCGACGCTGCAAGGGGAAACGATCTCTTTAGAAGGAAAACATATTAAAGTTACGGATAGTAAAGTTGTATTTCCTACGGTTCAAACACCGTATCCACCAATTTATTTTGGCGGATCGTCTGCTGCGGGTAAAGAAGTGGCTGCTGAACATAGTGATGTATATTTAACGTGGGGAGAGCCGCCAGAGCAAGTGAAAGAGAAAATAGATGAAGTAAGAAAACTGGCAGAAGACAAGGGGCGTAAGGTGCGATTTGGCATCAGGTTACATGTAATTGTAAGAGAGACAGAAGAAGAAGCATGGGAAGAGGCAGAACGTTTAATTCAATATGTAGATAACGAAACAATTGAGCTTGCTCAAAAGACATTTGCAAGATATGATTCAGTTGGTCAAAAACGAATGACTCATTTAAATAAAGGTACACGGGAGTCGTTAGAGATAAGTCCTAACTTATGGGCTGGCATCGGGCTTGCAAGAGGTGGTGCAGGTACTGCGCTTGTTGGGGATCCGTATACAGTAGCAGAAAGGATAAAAGAATATGAAGCGTTAGGAATTGATACTTTTGTATTATCTGGATATCCTCATTTAGAAGAGGCCTATGAAGTGGCGGAACTGTTATTTCCTTTATTGAAAGAAGAAAAGGAACAAGAAAAGAAAATTGTTGGCGAAATGATAGCTGATGCATTTACACTAAAAAAATAATGAGAAATAAAGTGAAACTTTAATCCTTTGGGTGAATTGTCCCAAAGGATTATTAGTTGAACCAATCGGGCATTTACAGGCAGTTTCACCTATGCTTTACTTCGTATTGTTTACTGCCTGTTAATACGGGATAAAAAAACCCGCAAGTAAATCACTTGCGGGTTTTCATCGTAAACTATTAGAAAATATGGTAAAATTAAATAGTAACTTAAGGTACGGTTGGTTGTTCAATTATCACTTCTCCGAGTAGGAGGGGGGTGATAATAAGTGAGTGAAATAGCGTTGTTATTGCAAGGTGGACTGTTTCTCGTTGCATTGTTAACGTTCGTCGTCGTTTTAATAGACAAGCTCAAAAAATAACAACCCACCTATGCCAATAGAATGTGGGTTGTTTTGTTTGTAAGAAACAAATAGGATAAATGAACAATCCAATCTGCTAAGTTACGTGGACTAGTGTGTAGCCGCACACTAGTCTTTTTTATTTATATACAATTAATAATTGGTTTATGTGATTGTATTGTTCTTTTCATACTTATTATAACACAGTGTCTTTTCATCAAGAAAGGAGACCGTATGTTCTGATTTCGATTAAATAGAAGAGGTTTTTTCTTTAAATAGTCCATCCATATACTGTTTTAAAGTTTGGATATAAAATTCCTGCCTATCTACATTATTTACGCCGACAATGGGTGATGAAAGTTCATATCTCTTTTCTGATAAATGAACGACAACGTCAAAGATATCAAATAGACGAATGAAACAGAACAGGCCATCTTTATCACTTAATAAAATAAAATAATGGTTTTCACTATTTGTATTTAATGTATTCCATAAAGAACTTTTACTTAAATCGCGAACGATGCTCTTTTCTTTTAATTCCATGAAGTCGGCATTTACTAGAATATTAGAAATATCAATCGCATCTGGATCTTCAAAATAGCCATCAACAGCTTGTACAGCGAAAGCATAAGCCATTTTTAAAATACTCATTTTGTATTTACGGTTATCTAAAAGTAATTCACGTTGAATAGAGCTAGCTACTTTCGTTACACGTTCTTCTTTCCAAATTTCATTATGTAGTGAAATATCGTGCTTTTTACATAGTTTCATAATTAATGCATTGGAATAAAGTATTTCATCACTTACTTCAACAACATCTGTCTCAGCCGCTGCAAGTTCCTCACCATGCTCATTCGTATAGAGTGGGGAGTCAATCTGTTTTTTCATTTGTTCAATCTTAAATTGACTTAATTTATGCCGAATTAAGGGGCGATCAATATTTGTTGTCATTTGTTCATGACAAGTATCACAAATTGAGTTTGTGAAATAATATCCACATAATATTTCTGGGATGACATATTGTTCACTAAGTTCTTTCGTATCTTTTCTGCAAATGATGCATTGTGTCATTTTTATCACCTTTACCTGCAAATTTGTATGTAATCTCATTGTAGTGTATTTATTGGTATTTTGGAATATTGTAAAGGAAAATATTATGTGAAATTCTTGCTTATTTTGGTACAATGAAGAGAAGTGCTAGTTTAAAGGAGGACGTTTTTTTGAAATCGAAAGTGCACTTTTGGACATTAGAAGTGCTAATGGTTGTAGCGATCATATTTATTTGCACAAAAATATCGTTTCTATTTCAACCGATTGGTATCTTCATATCAACGTTGTTTTTCCCAATTTTAATCGCGCTTTTTTTATACTTCATATTTAATCCGGTATTAGTCTTTTTGGAGGATAAAAAAGTACCTAGAAATTTAGCGATTTTACTGTTATATCTTTTTATCATAACATTAACTGCGGTTGGAGTTGGAGTAGTTGTTCCAACGATCTCACAACAGCTAATGGATTTAGTAAAAAATATGCCAGGATATATAAAAGAGGGAAAAGTATACATACAGGATTTATCCCATCATAGATTGTTTGAATGGTTATCTACACAAAACTATGTTTCCATTGAAACAATTGAAAAAAATGCAATTGAATACTTAAAGGATATACCAAACACAATAACGTCGAGTGCAACGGCTTTATTTGGTATCATAACGAATGTCGCATTAGTTATCTTTACAGTACCGTTTATTTTATTTTATATGTTTAAAGATGGACATGCGTTTCCAGGGAAAGCAGTTAGTCTATTACCTGAGTCTTACCGTGAAGAAGGACTTCGTATCATTAAGGAAACGAACGAAACATTATCTGCATATATTCAAGGGCAAGCGCTCGTTTGTATATTTGTAGGTGCTTTTACTTTTATCGGTTATTTAATTATCGATTTACCGTACGCTTTTGTTTTAGGAATTATAGCAGCATTTACAAATATAATTCCAAACTTAGGTCCATTTATCGGTGCAGCACCAGCTGTTATTGTAGGCCTGTTCGTATCACCGATGCAAGCGTTGTACGTAATTATTATCGTAACAATTGTACAGCAGTTTGAAAGTAACATCATTTCACCGCGTATTATGAGCTCAAAATTAAATATCCATCCGTTAACAATTATTATTTTAATTTTAGGGGTAGGTAACTTCGCGGGAATTATCGGAATGATTTTAGCAGTGCCAGTTTATGCAGTAACGAAAACAGTTGTATCGAACTTGGTGAGATTGTTTAAGACGAAGCGAAGTAATAGAAAATAGTATATGTTGAGAAAGATACACCGCTTTTTAAGAGGTGTATCTTTTTGTTTATTAATCAATGTTAAAAGTGTATGAATAACATTTTATTGTATATTTATTATACATTAAATGTAACGGTAAACTTGTGTGATATAACGTCTATAAAACTATGTGGAATCCCTCTGAACTATCCAAATCATTTCCTTACAACGTACTATCAACATCATAATCGACTCCTTTCAATATTTATATTTTTAAAGAATTATAGGTGAGTGTAGTAGTTGCTTCTACGATCTCGAATTTCGTCCATAATCTTTTTGTATTGTTGCTCTTGTTTTAATTCAGCTTCAGAAAGGCTTTTTTTCTGGATTGTAATTGTTAAAAAGAAAAGGTGAAACTTCATGATACATTCCTCCTTTCGAAAGGAATTATAAATGGCTACAGTAGTGACTTTGACGTTCTTTTACATCTTCCATAGCTTTATTAATTTGATGGTCATGCAATATCTCACTGTCCGAAAACTTAGTTTTTTGAATCGTGATCGTTAAAAAGAATACTTTAAATTTCATTTGATAATTCCCCTTTATAAGTTAATTAGAAAAGACGTGTGTAATAAGAAGCTTGACGCTCTTTTACGTGGTCCATAATAGATTGAATGTGTTGCTCACGCAAAATTTCCTTTTGTGAAAGCTTACGTTTTTGAATGGTGATGGTTAAAAAGAATGCTTTAAATTTCATGAAGGGATTGCTCCTTTATAAGTGATTTAGAAAAGACGTGTGTAATAAGAAGCTTGACGCTCTTTTACATCGTCCATAATGTTTTGAATGTGTTGTTCGTGTAAAATCTCATTCTGTGAAAGTTTACGTTTTTGAATGGTGATGGTTAAAAAGAATGCTTTAAATTTCATTAGATAATACTCCTTTATAAATGATTTAGAAAAGACGTGTGTAATAAGAAGCTTGACGCTCTTTTACATCGTCCATAATGTTTTGAACGTGTTGTTCGTGTAAAATCTCTTTCTGTGGAAGCTTACGTTTTTGAATGGTGATGGTTAAAAAGAATGCTTTAAATTTCATGAAGGTATTTCTCCTTAAAAATATATTTTTAATACATGTGTGTATAGTATGAAATTTTAATGTCAGTCATTTTATCAGTCAGTTGTTTTAATTGTTGTTTACGAATGATTTCAGCTTCAGATAAAGTGTTTTTCTGAAGTACAGTCGTAAAAAAGAAAATATGAAAAGTCATAAATGAATTCCTCCTTTCGAAAAGGAATTACAGGTGATCACAATAAAGTGCTTGGCGCTCCTTAACATCATTCATAGCTTTTTCAATTTGCTCATTATGAAAAATTTCATTTTTGGAAATTGTATTTCTTTGAATCGTAATACTTAAAAACAATACGCTAATAGTCATCGAATGTTGCTCCTTTCTTTAAAAAATAATGTAAGAGACTAAAAAATCGCACAAAAAAGCCACAGGAAGATATAGTTCTCCTATGGCCAGGCGTGAAAAAGCCACAGGAAAGTATACGACCTCCTGTGGCGAATTTATGAATTAATAGAAATAAAGTACGATTTTCAATTCTCCATTAGGGTGGTCGAATTCATATTTAATTGTCCAGAAAACACAGGTGCAGTTAACGCTAAAGTTAAAGCATGTAATTGTAATTTCATCATTTCCTTCGACCTCCTTTTAGAATATTTTTCTTACGTTAGTAAGTATATACAATTAATGGATAATTGTAAACATAAAAATTGAAAATTTTTAATTTTGATTAAAATGCGTATGTTTTAAAGGGATTTGATAAGTACTATTGTAATTAAAGAAATAGCGATAAAAATGTGGGATGCTAAATGAAATATATGCATCGTAATGTCATTGTTATGCTAACAATTTTTTTATTTATTACTGCTTGTTCTAGCGGAGAAAGAATAAAAGAAATATCTGATATGGAACCAAGTGATTTAAAAAAATATGCTGGGACATACGTTGGTAATAATTCAGTTGAAACTTCAAAATTTTAGAAAGAGAGTCATTCTTAAACGAATGACTCTCTTTTTTTGTAAAAGAAATTTATGGAAATAAATATTTTTATGTGGTATGGTTCATTACATAAGTAATTAACCTATGAACCTAAGGTGGTGAAATTGTGAAACCGACTCTAGAGCAAAATAAATTAATATACTTACAAATTGCAGAAACGATTGAGTCTGATATTTTAAAAGACATATTACTAGAAGAAGAACAAGTTCCATCAACAAATCAATTTGCGAAGATGTTACAAATAAATCCAGCTACTGCAGCTAAAGGGGTAAATGTATTAGTGGATGAAGGGATTTTATATAAAAAGAGAGGGATCGGGATGTTTGTTGCAAAGGGAGCGAAAGAAGTCGTACTTAAAAAAAGACAAAACACTTTTATGACCGAATATTTACCTAAAGTGTGGGAAGAAGCAAAAGTATTAGAAATATCCAAAGATGAATTGATGGATATGATTCGAAAAATTACGAAGGAGGGGAAAGAGGGATGATTGCACTTGAAACGAAGGATATAACGAAAAAATATAAAAAGAAAGTAGCTGTAAATGAAGTTACGATTTCATTGGAAGAGCATAAAATATATGGTTTGCTTGGAAGAAATGGAGCAGGAAAAACGACACTATTAAATTTACTTGCAGGCCAAATTACTTCAAGCAGTGGAAGTATATCAATATTTGGTGAAAATGTTTTTGAAAATAGTAAAGCGATGCAAAATATTTGTTTTGTTAAAGTGAAAGAAGCTGCATATTTAAATAATAAAGTTAAAGAGATTTTTAATTTATGTCACATGTTTTATAAAAACTGGGATCAAGAGTTTGCTGAAGAACTTGCTAGGAAATTTCAACTTAATTTGAAAGGAAAATACCATAAGTTATCACATGGTATGCAAACAGTTGTCGGTATTATTCAAGGATTAGCAAGTAGGGCGCCAATTACAATTTTTGATGAGCCGACTACCGGCTTAGACGCAGCAAATCGAGAGTTGTTTTATAGTTTACTACTAGAAGATTACGGTGAATATCCACGAACAATTATATTATCAACCCATTTAGTAGAAGAAATAACTCATATTATTGAAGATGTAATCATCATAAAAGAAGGAAGATTGGTTGTTCAATCATCAGTGGAAGACTTGTTACAACAAGGTCATATTATTTCAGGAAAAAAAGATAAAGTGGATGGATTTTCAATCAATAAAAAAGTAATAAATCGAGAAGTTTATGGAAATAAGGGGATTGCTGTTATATGGGAAGAATTTTCTAATGAAGATTATTACTCTCTTGAAAAAGAAGGTTTAGCAATTGATAGAATTACATTACAAAAACTATTTATTCATATAACTGGTGGTGAAGTGAAATGACGATGTTAATGAAGCAGTTGAAGTTACATATAAAATATCAGTATAAAGCCATTCTTATCTTTTGGACTGTAGCATTATTTATAAAAGGGACAATGACGGCAACTGATTTAAAGGGAATAAAGGTAGCATTTTTACACGATATCTTTAATAATTCATCAATTGCAATCGTAATGTTTATTGTGATAAGTGTGTTTCTTATTCAACTTGATATTTTCCCTACAGTCGTTTCGTTTGGTGTCACTAGGTTGCAATTCTTGATAGGTTCAATATGTTTTATTTTATTGCAATCAGCATTGTTTTCAGGTCTTCAAGTTTTATTGTTACAAGGTACATTTTATAAAACAGAACAGATAAATTTAGGATCATATGCAATTGAACAATTTTTTGTGCAGTTCATATTTTATAGTACATTAGCTTGTTTATTCCAATCATCAATTATATTTCAGAAGAGATTTAATTGGTTTGGATTAGCCTTTAGTATAATATTTTTATTCGGATTGGCTAGTACAATGTATGCAGGGATAGGAATAAAAGAATTGGTGTTTATTAATAGTAAAATGTTACTAGAAATACCTAATTTCATATCAGTTTCGATAGTACTTATTTTCATATATATTGTAATTAGCGTTCTATTTATTCGTAAGGTTTCATTTGAAGATACAATTTAAATATAATTATTTTAGGGGAGAAGGAAGAGTAAATGGGAGACACTTCCGCACTAATAACTGTCTTTTTATGCATTGCACTACTAATATTTTGGCGTCGTTATCGCTCTATGTATAAGCCAATAAAGGGCACAGGAAAACGTATTTTGTGGCCATTACTATTTTTAACTCCAGGTATTGTATGGTTTTTTGGTCCCGTACATCCAGCTATCTTACAAGTAATAATAGCAGCATTCATTGGGGGGCTTTTCGCCGTACCACTTATAGTTCTAACAAATTATGAGCGAAGAGATGATGGGAAAATTTATACGAAAAAAAGTGCTGCCTTTTTAATTACCTTTATTGCATTTGTCGTTTTAAGATATGGTTCAAGACAATTTATTGTGGATTTAGATCAACAAACGATAGGTTTATTATTTTACGTAGTTGCAGTATCGTATATTATTCCGTGGAGGATTGGTTGTTATATAAAGTTTAGAAAAGTTTGGCGAGAAAATAGTAATCATGTTATATGAAAACTTCTCATTTGAGAAGTTTTTTATTTTTACATGTAAGTAAAATAATTTGTTGAAGTGCAAGACAGTTATAGAATATGATACATATTAAAATAAGGGAAAGTAGAGAGGATAAAAATGCGTACAATTTTAGTTTTTCTAAATAATATGTCCATCGATAAAATAGAGAACATTAGACAAATACATGATCCTTTATTTGAATTAATTCCACCGCATATAACAATTGTATTTCCGTTTAAGAGTAATATTTCAAATGATGAATTAAAATCTCATATTTTGAATTTAGCAAAAGGGATAGGCAAAATTGAAATTGAGTTTGCAAATTGTATCACTAATGTAGGAAACTATTTGTATTTGGAAGTGGAGAGAGGGAAAGAACAGATAGAAGAATTACACGCTAAATTATATACAGGTCCTTTGCTACAATTTTTGAGAGCAGATATTCTATACATACCGCATGTAACAGTGGGAAGAAAAAGTAGTGAGGAGTTAGCTGCTAAAGTAGCCAAGGATATTCGTAGTTTACCTGAAAAGTTACAATGTGTAATTGATAGAATTAGTGTAGAGCGAATTGGAGAGGGTGGAGAATCAATTATTGAATTTGAAGTACCGTTGTAAAAAAGCTGACAAAAGTCAGCTTTTTTTATTCGTAGCATGAAGTAAAGCACCAATCGCACCGCTATTACCACCATCTCGTAAAAAGATTGGTGTTTTATTTTGATATTTTGTGTAGCTACTAATAATATTTTGAAGGTGTACATTATTACATAGAGTCGAACCAATATAAATAATATGGTCAATGTTTTTTGTTTCGGCGAATTGAAGGCTTAATGCAGTAACGACTTCACCGACAAGTCCTTGTACAGTAGCAATTATATCTGAGCTATTATAATTTGAGTCTGTAATAGTGGCTTTACCAAAATTGCTTGCAGTTAAACTATTATCAATAGGAGAGAGAATACCACCATAAATATCTCCAACCGTAATATCTAGTTCTTTTCTTGATCCTACTTTTGTTAAAGGAATCACATCTTCAAAATGATCTATATTTGTTAACAATTTTGAAAGCCCCATAATAGTACCGCCACCAACACCGGTTCCACCAGCGCGAATATATTTGTCATTATAAACGTAATGAATGGAAGTACCTGTACCAATATTCGTTAAAATAAAGTTGTTTATATCATATTTTTCTTTTTTTAATATGTATTGGACACCTACAAGAGTAGCTTCAAATTCGTTTAGTTCTACTATTTTATATGAGTCTGAAAGTAGTTGCTGTAATTGTTTCGCTTTACCACCCGTAATACATATTTGTTTTATACTAGTTTGGTTCTTAAGCCAATCTAGTATTTTATCTTGTTCATTTGAATAAAATTTTTCAAAAGCTAATTGCTTTTTTCCGTTCAAATAAGCAATTTTTGTTAATGTTCCTCCAGCATCGATACCGATAGTACTTTCCATTTGCCTGCTCCTAACTAAGTAATTTGTTTACTCTGTTCATGTTGATGAGACGAATTTGTAGGAGATAGATACCCTGGTGAATGAAAACGTCTTTATTCTGCTTGATATATTAATAGCTTTTCTATCGTTACAATCGGCTGATTATTAACGGTTGCGGTGCCTTTACCGAGAACAAAACCTCGGCGATTGCGAGTTAGTTCATAATGTAAATCAAGTTTATCACCCGGATATGCTTTTTCATGGAACACAACCCCGTCTAGCGAGGAGAGGAAGCCTAGTCCTTCAGATTCGCTTGTATGTACAAATGCACTAAGCTGAGCAAGTGCTTCTACAATTAACATATGAGGCATATGTTTTTGACTATCATTTATAAACCATTCGTTATTTGTAAGGAGTTTATATCCTGTAACGGATTCACCTTGTTTTACATTTGTTACTTTATCAATCATTAAAAATGGATAACGATGGGGAAGGGTGTCTTTAATATGCATATGAAAGTACCTCCAATGGATAATACCCCTGCTATAGTTAAGCAGGGGAGTTGCAATTAATTTTTAACCAATTCTTCTGCCTTTTCAAGAGAAAAAATACCACTATTTCTAATGTTTTCAACAACTTGTTGTAAAACTGCTTTATCTTGAACGAGTGCAATGCGTACAAAGCCTTCACCGTGAGGTCCGAATGCATGACCTGGTGTGACAACGACATTTGCACGATCCATTAATGCATAAGCGAAGTCTATAGAAGTCCAGCCTTTTGGAATTTCAGCCCAGACGAACATACTACCAGCTGGTTTATCGACATTCCAGCCAAATGTTTGGAACCCATCGACTAAAGTATCTCTACGTTCTTGATAAATACCGCGGTTTTTCTCACAAAAAGCAGCGCCATTTCTTAGTGCAGCACATGCTGCTTTTTGAATTGGTAAAAACACTCCGTAATCTGTATTTGATTTAAACTGAGTAAGCGCACGAACAATTTCTTCATTTCCAATCATATATCCGATACGACTACCTGCTAAACTATAACTTTTTGATAAAGAGTTGATTTCTACGCCAACTTCTTTAGCGCCAGGTACAGAGAGGAAGCTAATTGGTTTATTACCATCAAAATAAAATTCAGCATAAGCAAAATCATGGACAACAATAATGTTATGCTTTTTCGCGAATGCAATTACCTCTTTAAAGAAATCTTCATGAGCCATTGCTGGAACAGGATTCCCTGGGAAGTTTAAAATCATCATCTTCGCCTTATTGGCGATTTCTACAGGGATAGCTTCTAAGTTAGGTAAGAAATCATTTTCTTTCTTTAAAGGCATGTAGTAGGATGTTGCACCAGCCATTTGAATGCCTGTTTCATAAGCTGTATATCCTGGATCAGGAACTAATATAATATCTCCCGGATTCGCATAAACCATAGGTAAATGAACGAGTCCATCTTGTGACCCCATTAATAATAAAACTTCTTTATCGGCATTTAAAATAACGTTATGAGTATTGTTGTAATATTCAGTAACAGCTTCGTGAAATTCTTGAATACCACTTAATGTGTATCCATAGCTTTCTTTTTCACTTGCTGTATGTACCATTTCTTCTCTTACAAAATCGGCAGGCGGCATATCAGGATTCCCGATACTTAAATCAATCATTTTATGACCTGCTGCAATTTTTTCTTTTTTATAGGCCCCTAATTCACTAAATATAGAAGATTGGAATGCTTTCATTCTAGTTGCTAACGTGTAAGTCATCAAAACCCCTCCTAAAAACAGTGTTTTCTTTCTGCGTTTTTAATTATTCTGAAAACACATGGTTACATTTTATCATTTTTTTATGAAAATTAAAACGATTGACAAATTTAGAGGGAGGATTCGTCTTTTTTGAAAGGGGCGCAGTAAATAAGAATCGGTTAACTGAACTGTCTATTATATCTTTCTATACTGTTTAGGATGTTTTATAGTTTTTGTTGAGTATTTCCCGCATATTTTGGATAAAAAAGAACACGAAAACGAGGCCTATTATACCACTAAGCCAATAGTATGAATTTCCTGTCGTGAATTTTTCATAAAATGAAAGTGCATTCCATAGGATTAGGATAATGGAACAGATTGTTGATACAATTAATGAATTTAAACTTCTCAAAAAAAGCACTTCGCAGTAAAAAATGTTATTATATAATATTACATTTAAATTAAAAGATTTAAAAGAGGGAAATGTTTTTGAGAAAGCTTTCTAAAGTAAAATAACGCAGAAAATATTTTCTGCGTTTTATATGGAGTGTAATCATTTCTTTTTATATGTACATAATCTTTCCACTGCATAAAAGTATACATTTAATGTACTATCAACAACTTTTATAGTTTGATCCGACGTAAATGAGTTACCATAATCAATATGATACACATTAGAATCCTTTACAAATGAACCTTTGTATAAATCTTCTTTTTTCTTTGTTGTTTGCATTTCCACTAAATTTTGAATGATTTTTTCTTTCTTTTCTTCTTTTACAACTGTTTCAAATTTATAAAATGCAGGACAAAGACCATTTTTGTTGTCAACGACTTCCCAAGAACCGTAAATATCATTATTGCTACATCCACAAAGTAGCATGATGAATATTGGAATAATTAATACAAACTTTTTCATTTTGTGCTCCTTTCTTTTCATTTTCATTTAACGTGCGAATCCGATAGGGATATTGTAATAAATAAAGTTTAAATTTTTATAAAGAATTATTTAATTTCACATAAAAATTTAGAGGGAATTGAATAAGCATGAATCTAGTGTAAAGTCAGATTCATGCCTAGTGTGCTATCTTATGTTTTGTTTTTTGTGGATAAATGAAGCGGATAGAAGAATGACAATGCCATTTAAAATATATATATTTACAATAGAAAATATTAGGTTGCCTGCTCCAAAACTAGCTTTATTGAATATAGAAGTGAAAGCTGAAGTAGTCAAAAAGATAATGGGAGTTAACAGTAAAAATATGAAACCTGCCACAATTCTTCTTTTAAAGTTATGTTGAGAAAGGGAAATGGCTAAAAAGTTTAGGATGCTAAACATAGCAATTACAAAGAGAAGGATAATAACTAGCTGTACGCCCTCAGACATTTTCGCACCTCCAGGATATCTTGTTAATATACTATATTCGAATGCAAAAGAGGGTACTCCTTTAAATAATTTCAATAAGTGTAATAAATAAAGTTTTATATAAAAAAGAAGCATGGATTAATCTAATAGGATCCATGCTTCTTTGTTTATGTTATAAATTCGCAGATTGCGGCGGTTGTTTTTCATACTGTTTCTGTTTAGAAAGCGATATGAAAATAATTAATAATGAAATGACGCCGAAAATTAAGACCATGTACTGTAATCCAATCGTATCTAAGAAGAAACCTGTACCGAGTAATACGATTTGGAACATAACTCTCTCAAACATATTACGGAATGAGAAGAGACGGCCGTGATAGCTTTTTTCCACTTTTGTTTGGAAAATTGTCGACATGATAGGGAAGAAGCAACCGACACTAAAACCAAACAAACCAAATGATGTAAGAGACATCCATTTTATATCGCTAAAGAACAATGAAAGGTGTGCAAAAGCGGTACAAATAGCGAAGAAATATAATAATTTTTCAGGTTTGAAATGATCAGATAAACGTTTTATAACGAAGGCCCCTAACATAAATGCGACACCTTCAATTGTATATATAAATCCTTTAATCGTTGGATCATGTTGCATTTCGCTAATATTAATTACCATTAAATTAAATCCAGCTATAAATAATAGAGGGATAATACTTAATATAAGTGCTGTGAAAGCAATTGGAATTCCTTTTAAAATACGAAATACTTCCATAAAGCTATTATCTTTTGCAGCTTGTTTACTTGGTGTTGTTGATTTCTTATCTTTAAATTGTAGGAAGAAAGTCGAGAGGAATAATAAAGCGTATGCTGCCATTGAGAAGGCATACATATACTGTAAACTCATTACAACTAAAAGAATTCCACCTAGTGAAGTACCTGCAATACGAGCGATTGTACCTACATTCATATGTACACCGTTCATTTGTAATAACTCATGCTCACGTACGATGAGTGGAATTACAGATTGTAATGCAGGAAAATAAAATGCAGCTGAAATTTGAAGCGCAACCATAAATGCAATCATAAAGGCGATACTTTCAAATTGGATAGCGAAAAACATAAAAATAACACTAATAACACGACCAAACCCGGCATAAAGAAGAACTTTTTTCTTTTCATACTGATCGATGACACGACCAGCCATAGGACCAACTAGAACACCTGCTAATAGTCCGATAAATAATATAACTGATTTCATGAAATCAGAAGGGACATATTTTTGCATAAATTCAAGGTTGCCAAGAATACCAAGCCATAACCCTAGACCAGCAATAAACTCCCCAATTAAAACGATCCAAACATTTTTATTACGCCACATAATGTAAAACCTCTCCGTCTTTTAAAATGAAAAACTCGTATATAAAACCTCCTTATTTTATGTATTATTTTTAACGAACTTTTTTAGAGTCAGAGTCTATATTACGTGTTTCATGAGTGGATTTCAATCTTTTTGATTTGTCAAAAATTTGATTTGTTAGTTGATAAAATAAGTAAATCAAAATGCAAATATTAGAGGGGTGAAAACTAACTAAAAGTAGGAGTGAATATCGAAAAAATAAAAAAGCAAGAACGTATAGCTACGTCTCGCTTTTCTCAATAACATTCACTTTGCAGCATTTAAGCTCTTTTCCAATAGCTAAATCACTAAAAGATAATGGATCAACAACATCGGCACTTGCACCGTAATATATCACAATAACGTGATGTTTCTCTTGATGCTTTTTGTAATTAAGCAGAATATTCTTCTTTACGCACTTCGAAAAATTCATTACGACGTAAGTAATTATATACTTTCTCGGAAACCTCTTCTTCTTCAGACATTAAGAAACGATGATCAAAAGCATAGAATGATTGACCTTTAATTAATTTTACGTAGTATATTTTACACGCCTCCTCTAGCAGAATTGGAACTTACCTAATAATATGATGGCCTAGATGTACATGAACCATACTTGGAGTTTCAAAGGATGGAAGGAAAGAAGTTAAGCGCATTGAAAAAGCTTACAAAACTGTAATGTTGTTGTCACGTTTTCCGATAGTTAAAAATAACCAATCTCCTCTATACTACAAATAAGTTACATAAAATTAGGGGGTAAAAAGATGGATGAAGTAATTGGAGAAGTTGTAGCAGGTATTTGTGAATTTGTAGTTGAAATAACGGCAGATGCTATTGGTAGCCTAGCTTCAGGAAATGAAAAAAGGGAAGATGAAACTATATAGAAGATTAACAAACAGATTTTAGCATACTTAAAAAACTGTGAGATACATTCTTACAGTTTTTTATTTTTTCAAAGCATTATATGTAATCTGTCTAAAAGAGGAATTGAAAATATGAAATAGAACTTATTAGTTATCTGAATCGTGTAAATAACAATAGAAAGAAGATGATAAAATGAATAAAGAAGAGCTTGTAAAACAACAATTTGGTAATAATGCGGAAAAGTATGTGAAAAGTAAAATTCATGCAAAAGGACCGGATTTACAATATGTAGTTCAACAAGTTGAGTCTCGTCATAATAATCGTCTTCTTGATATTGCTACTGGCGGTGGACATGTTGCAAATGTTTTAGCTCCATTGTTTAAAGAAGCAATTGCTTTAGACTTAACAGAAAAAATGTTAGAGAATGCGAAAAATTTTATTATAAATAATGGACATGAAAATGTAACTTTTGTCGCTGGAAACGCTGAAAGTTTACCGTTTGCCGATAGTTCTTTTGATACGATTACGTGCCGAATTGCAGCACATCATTTTACGAATCCAGCTCAGTTTATTTATGAAGTAAATCGTACGTTAGAAGATAATGGATTGTTTATTTTAATAGATAATGTTTCACCGGAAAATAATGAATTTGATACATTTTATAATTTTATAGAAAAAAAGCGGGATCCGAGTCATGAACGAGCGCTGAAAAAAACAGAGTGGATTACTTTATTAGAGAAAAATACTTTGCAAATGCAGTCATGTCTTACTTTTGACAAGAAATTTGAATTTGACTGGTGGTGCGATATGATGAATGTACCTTTGCAGAAGCGGGTGAAGTTAACAGAATGTATGATGAAAACATCAGTTGAAATGCAAGAATTCTTTAACATTCAATATGAAAATAATAAAATCATATCGTTTTATACTGAAATGGCATTGTTTGTATGTAAAAAAAGTTCGACATTAAAAAGATAAATTTCTTGCAGTCTTTTCAAAGTACGTTATACTTAGTAACAGAGAAAATGAGAATTGAGGAAATGTAATAATGATTCGCGTACGTATTGAAGGAACTGAAGAAGAAATGCTTGAATTTATGGAGAAAATGCCGGATATTCCTGGATTTGAAAAAACACATATGAGAGAACCGAGAAAAGGAAATAATCCAAAATACGATTCAAGTAAAAATGTACTAGCATATTTATCTTATAAAAAGATTGAAGTCGCCAATAAATAGGCGGCTTTTTTAGTTTGCACCGTTTCACAGCCTTGTCTTTTTTACATAATAATAGTAGTAGATAATGCTGAAGAGGGGTGAGTATAGTTAATAAGAAAATCATCTTTTTTGGAGACTTTGGTATTGATGATGCTGTGGCGTTAATTTATGCAAATAAAACATGTAAATTAGATATTATAGGTATTGTTGCTGAATATGGGAATGTATCGCGAGAAATTGTAACAGAAAATGTGTATTTTTTAGAAAGATACTATGCTACAGAAGTAAAAATCATTGAGGGTGCAGCAAGACCGATGACGGCTGAAGAACCTTTGTTCTTTCCAGAAATTCATGGAGATCACGGTTTAGGTCCAATTATTCCACCTGATATGAGGATTTGTAAACGGGAAAATTTTTGTGAATTAATTAAGTTAATTGAACCTTGTCCAGAAGATATTATTATTGTAGCGACTGGGCGATTAACAACATTGGCAACTTTATTTTTATTATATCCAAATGTCATGGATAAAGTATGTTCGTATTATATTATGGGCGGTGCTTTTTTATTTCCTGGTAATGTTACTCCTGTATCAGAAGCAAATTTTTATGGAGATCCAATCGCCGCAAATATCGTGATGAAGTACGCAAAGAATGCGACTATTTATCCGTTAAATGTAACGCAAGAAGCCCTAATTACTCCTGAAATGGTGGATATTATCAATAAAGAAGGAACAGGGCAGGCGAAACTTATTAAGCCAATGATTGATTTTTATTATGAGAACTTTTATAAAAAAGAATACCCTGGTATTGCTGGAAGTCCAATTCATGATTTACTTCCGTTTATTTCGTTTATAAATGATGATATTTTTGAATATAAAAAATCAGCAGTTTGGATCAGTACGACAAATGACGTAACAAGAGGACAAAGTGTGGCAGACTTTAGGAAAATAGCTGAGCCGACACGATTTGATGATCGGCCAATACAAAGAATTGCGGTTGGTTTTAACTATCCTGCATTTAAAGAAGAGTTTATGCGGACAATATTGAAGCCTGATTGTCCATAATCTGTGAAATATGAAGGATTTCCACCATAAATTGAAAAAATGGTTGTTCATTATTTTGAAATAATCTAATAGTTGGGCTGTATGAATAACTTATGAAAAATGTAACATAACTAATGGTAAGCAATTGTTTCTAATTATATTTTGATTGGTGAAACATAAAGGAGGGTATCATATGATTTGGTCATTAATCGTTGGTGGTATATTAGGATGGCTTGCTAGCTTAATTACTGGCAGGGATGTACCAGGTGGTGTAATTGGTAATATTATTGCTGGTATTATCGGGTCTTGGATTGGTACGAAATTACTTGGTAGTTTCGGCCCGGTAATCGGCGGATTTGCAATTATTCCAGCTTTAATCGGTGCGATTATTTTAATCTTCATCGTAAGTTTCTTATTACGAGCAATGCGAAAATGAATGACAGGACTGTTTACATTTGTAAGCAGTCCTTTTTATATGTTATGCTAGTATTATACATTCAGGAGGTGTCAGCATTGAAAACATTTACAGTAAATTTCCATCAAGAAGATAATGCTAAAGCGACAACAGTACATAAATTAAGTGAAGAGGACTTCAATAAAGCAACAGAAAAAGGTACTCGTCATCTATTTGATTTAGATACAAACGTTGGATTCTTCGTATTCTTTGACGCAGAAGATGCAGAAGGAAATGATCAATACTTAATGCTACAATATGAAGGAGATCATGAAGAGCCAACTGCGTGCTACGGATTTGATTTAAAACTATACTATCAATTTTTAGCACTATACTTAAACGATCTTGAATTCCAAGGCGAAACGGATGAGGAAGAGGAAGAATATGGCCCAATTCATCATTTAGCTCACTTACTTTACCATATTGTTGAAGATGGTAAGTCAATCGAAGTGTAAAAATACATATGTAAAGCTGTCCTATTTGGACAGCTTTTTTCATTTTCTCAAGCAAAATATACAAAATTTCCGCTATAATTTTTAAATATCTTGATAATTATATGTATAGGAAGTGAAGTATTTGTTTACGATTGAGAACTATAAAAATTCATTAATAAAAGGACTAGAAGCAAAATCTTCTGATTTGATTGAAAGGTTAAAAGCGACAACACAGCTTAATTATTATAAAGAAATAGATTTATTAGATTTTACTGTTTTTGTTCAGTCATTTGAACTGTCTATCGTTATGTTTTCAATGGATGGAGAAGCTAATGAAGTCTTTTATGAGGGAACTGACGAAGAGATTTTTTCTGGTAGCTATGATGTAATGGATGACGTTACATATTATACGTTTAGTGATGAACAATCTGATGAATTTTGGGATTTTCACGAAAAAAATGATGAAAAGTTATCTGAAATTGAAACAAAAGCTATAGTAGAATGGTTTGCGGTATGCTGGAATAAAGCTGGTGGTATGAATGTTAAATTACCATCTTACTTTAGTTTTCATGATTATGATACATGTTATGATTTGCATAACGGTAAATGGATTTCTGATGGTGATAAATGGTTTGATTAAACAGAAAAGGCAACAAAGAAGGCTCATCTTTCTTTGTTGCTTTTTCTGTTTAAGGAAGGATTGCAGTGTAAATGGCGAGAAGGGATATATAAGGAGATGGAAAACATGATAAACAATACAATTCCAAGTTTTTTGAAATTATGGGAAAGTAACGAAGTAGAATTAGCTGTCCTCAATCAATACTTCACTTCGCATCCAGAGATATTTGAAGAATACTTTAAGTATCATTGTCCTAAAACGAAAGAACGTCTTTCTAATGCCATTAACCTATATCCCGCAAAAATAGAAGATATTCGTATCATTGCAGAATCACTACCAATCATTATTCAAGAGGTAACGAATGAATATCATAATAAATTTCACTTTGATGTAAAAATGAAATTTCACTTATTTGTTGGAGGATTTGGCTCTAATGCATTTGTAGAAAGAGAAATTATTGGAGACATGTTTTTTGCGGCAGAAAAATTATCTCCTCATTTAAATCACCTTCGTGTTATTGTCGCTCACGAAATAGGACATATATATCATAATGTTATGTTACAAAATGATGGAATGGACTGGAGGAAAGCAGAGTGGGCCGATGCGACAGTTAATTTGTATCGTGAAGGTGTTGCAACATATTTATCAAAACAAATTATGAAAGGTTTAAATGAATCAGTATATTACTCATATGACAATGATGGTGAACGTTGGTTACAATGCTATATAGAAAATGAAGAACATATAAAGAAACGTTTTTTGGAAGATTATATAGAAGGATGGACGTTTGAAAAAGAGAAAGAGTGGTTTCGGTTATCTGGCGGACAGTATTTTGGATACAACCGACTCGGTTATTTTTTAGGAACTGCTTTTGTAGAATATGTTGTACAAGCATGGGGAGAGAGTGAAGTATTTACTTTTTGGAATAAACACAATTTAAAAAGTAGTGTATTGGATTGGTTATCGAAATGAATAGCATTTAATAGGGAGCTGAAATGTATGAAATTGTATGTAAAGATTGTTTTATTATTTCTTACTTTTACATGCATATTTGCCTTAGCGGCATGTAAAGGAACAGATGAAAAAAAGGAAACAAACCCAACTTCGGAAAATAGTAAAAACGAACAGAATAATTCTTCTGAACAAAAGAAAGAGCCTGAGGTTAAATCAAATACCGATTCAAATTCGAAAGATACAGTAATAAATCAAAAATCAATTAACCACGTTAAAAATTTGTTTGAACTAGCGAAAGAAGGAAAAGTGCCTAATGTTCCTTTCGCAGCTCATACAGGAGATATCGAAGAAATAGAAAAAGCGTGGGGGAAAGCTGATAAAACGGAGCAAGCAGGAAACGGAATGTACGCAACCTTTACAAGTAAAAATGTTTCCTTCGGTTTTAATAAAGGATCACAAGTTTTTGATGTACGCTCCTATCATGCAGAGCTAAAGTTAATTACATTACAAGAAATTGAAAAGGCATTAGGAAAACCAAACTCAGTTAAAGTAAATGGTGAAGATAAAATATATGTATATAAAGTAAACAATCAGTTTGAGTTAAAATTTATCATTCCAAAATCGACTGGTAAGGTAAATCATATTTCGGTATTTTCGCCAGAGGATAGTATAAATAAAATGGCAGGGTAATAAAGAAGGCTATCACCAAAGGTCATCAAGACTTTTGTGATAGCCTTCTTTTTACTGTTAAAAGGATGAGGAAAGCAGCCTATAAAACATGAGGAGTATGCTCTGAAATGTCTTTTTTTATTTTATTACGCTCTAAATTGTGAACAAAAAGAGCTTGAATAATGCCCCCAATTATTAAGAAACAAGCACAAATATAAAATAGCATACTGCCGTTTAGTTTGCTTAATAAAACCGCACCAATAACAGGACCGCACGTTCGAGATACATCCCAATGTAAGCCGTAAATTGAAAAATACAATCCACGTTTATCTGAAGGAGCGATTTCTGAAACGAATCGAAGTAAATGATTTAAAGCAATACTTCCACCGATGACTAAAAAGAGTAATGTGAAAAATAGTGACGCGATTGTTGCTGAAAGCCCGTAGCCAAGTGCAGCTACTGTATAGCAGGCATAAGAAATAATGATGATTTTAGCCATGGAAAATCGCTCAGACCATTTCACGAGGAAAACTTGCAGAAAGATTTCCATAATAGCTTTGCATGTTGAAATAAAAACGAGTATGAGTTCGAAATCCGGAAAAGTATGTTTCACGAAGATAAGATAATTCGTCTCAGTTTGTGCATAAAAAAAGCTAATAGGAAGTGTAGAAACCATAAGTCCAAATACGGCGTAATGTTTGCGTACAAAATGTTTTTGAGATGATCCTTCAAGCTTTTGCGTTGGTGTTGTCATTGCCGGAGCGGTTTCTGGAAGCTGTGTCCAAACAACGAGTGCATATACTATAAGTGCAATGCTTTGCACCGTAAATACATATTCAGGATGAGTCTTATAAAAAATAGCACCAATTAAAGGGCCGATTAGGGTACCTATTGCTCCCATCGTTTGCAGAAGAGAGAAGATTTCTGCTTGCTGCCCATGTTTTGTTAAATCAGCTATTTGTGCACGTTGAGCAGGAATATATAAGGAACGGCCAATCCCATTTATGACATATAACAAAGCAAATATAAAAACGGATTGAGCAAAGATGAAGCTACCGATTGCAACGCTTTGTAGCAATAAGCCGAGTAACATAATTTTCTTTCGTCCATATTTATCAGTGACTCTTCCAGCAATAAGTGTAAATATAATGTCCGAAAGCGGTTGTAACCCGAAAATAAGCATAGTCATCATAATATTGCCGTTTAGCATCTTATTAACGTAAATAATCATAATAATAGCTAACATTGACTCTGTTGTTCGAGTTAATAATTCACCGCACAGTCTAATGATAATTGGTTTATTGTAACGTAATAAAAGATGATTCAATATTATTTCCTCCTTTCTATATTGAAATGATATGATGAAAGGAGAATTAGAAAAAGGGTAGAAAGAATAGGGAGTATTTTTCACCTTTTAGGGGGAAGATGATGTTTATTTTAGATCAATACATTGAGCTATGGATTGCCTATGGGAAAGGGAAAAAAGAAGGAGAACAATTAGAAATAACAGTGCAAAATATATCCGAAACATTATTTTGTACAGAGCGTAATAGTAAATTAATTATAAAAAAATTAGATGAGTTAAATTGGATCGTTTGGTTTCCAGGTCGCGGGAGAGGGAATCGCTCTAAACTAATATTTCAAAAGCAACCGATACCATTGATTTTAGCTAAAGGAAAAGAGATAACGAGAAAAGGGGATGTGAAAAGCGGAATTTCATTTGTGGAGCGCTACAGCTCACAATTTCCGTCAGTAAAGAAAGAGTATGAAGTTTGGGTAGATTCAATATTTGGTCATAAAATAGAAAGGACATCCGAAGGGAGAAGAGATGTCCTTCGTTTGCAGGTTCAAATGAATTTAGATATTGCATTAGATCCGGTCTACGCTACAATGCGTTCAGAATGTCATATGGTAAAACATATTTTTGATACGCTCGTATATGTAAATGAGCAATCAAACTATATAGAACCAAGACTTGCTTTTCACTGGGAATATAATGATGCTGAAAAGATATGGACGTTTTATTTACGAAAAGGAGTACACTTTCATAATAGAAAACAACTTACTGCACATGATGTTATACATTCATTAAATCGATTTATAAAAGCTGAAAATAACCCACACGCGTGGATGTTACAACATATTGAAAGCGTCCGCGCAGTAGATGAATATATTATTGAAATTCAATTACATACAGAAAATAGCATATTTTTACATATGCTAAGTTCAGAACAGTGTTCTATCGTAAATGAAGATGAAGCGGAAAACCTCATTGGAACAGGCCCCTATAAATTAAGCGAAAAGAATGCACATTTATTTGTATTAGAAGTACATGATTTATATTATCGTGAAAGATCTTTTCTTGACCGAATTGAACTATTGAATGTAGAACAAAGTGTAAATACATACGATATTTTAGTAAAGGCGCAGTATAAAGATCAAGAAAAACATAATAAAGAATTATCTCGGCTTGAGTTGAACGTGACATATTTAACATGTAATCTTGCAAAAGAAGGACCAATGCAAGATGAGCTGTTCCGAAAAGCGTTATATAAAATCATTCATGGCCATGCAATCATTAAAGAACTTGGCGGAGAACGTGGAGAAGTGGCAAAGGAACTATTATTAGCTAGTGACAGCATAGTAGAGATTGAGGAGGAGATAGAAAGTTTAATTAAAGAGAGTACGTATCATTATGA
The DNA here is from genome assembly GCF_054771475.1 of Bacillus sp. MN7755. Taxonomy (NCBI): domain Bacteria; kingdom Bacillati; phylum Bacillota; class Bacilli; order Caryophanales; family Bacillaceae; genus Bacillus; species Bacillus sp. MN7755. Next base: position 160,405 of record NZ_BTRL01000021.1, on the reverse strand, counting down.
AGTGCTACAACTTTACACATTTACAGGACAAGATCATGTTGAAGATGCGCGATGGATACAAAAAGAGTGTGCGAAGTATGGGATTCGTGTAGAAAATAATTTTCTTGAAATAGAAGATCTGTTAGAAATAAGTACGATACAAAAGGCTGATATGATGCATGATAGCGCAACAATTAGCGAACGAATAGAAGATAGTTTGCTATATATGTTTCTTACAAAAAACAGTTTTATTCCAGGGCATAGCAACATGGATTTTCATAAAACGTTGTCCCCTTATTTTAAGCAAGAACAAGTAGAGAAAAGAGTTACACTGTTACGCGATATTGAGGAGACTTTGTTACGTCAAATTCAAGTTATTCCTTTATACCGTAACAAACAACAAGTAACTTCTCACGAAAAAGTACAAAATATAATGATTAATTCACAAGGTTGGATTGATTTTTATAAAATATGGTTTAAACCTTGATAGATAAAGGTTCTTATGCATTTTTCATGAGATGTGTAAGGGCCTTTTTTGTATGTAAAATAGGGTTGTTTTACACGTTGTTACGCTACTTGTGATAAAAGTCCATTTACAACGTAACAGTGTTATGTTACATTGTTATCAGGAAGGAGTGTTATACAGTTGAGTACAGATTTAATTTCAAAAAAAGATTTATTAGAACTTACTGGTATTTCATACGGACAGTTATATAGGTGGAAAAGGAAAAATTTAATACCGGAAGATTGGTTTGTACGAAAGTCTACATTCACGGGTCAGGAGACATTTTTTCCGAAAGAAAAGATTTTAGAGCGAATTGATAAAATCCAAACGATGAAAGAGGATCTATCACTTGATGAACTAGCGAATATGTTTTCACCGAGTGTGAGAGAAATTCTTTTAACAAAGGAAGACATTTTACGTAAGGGGATTGCATCAGAGCCAGTTTTACAATTCTTCATAGAACAAACGAATAAAACAATAGAGTTTCAATTTGTAGATATTCTTTATGTGTACATGTTAGAAGAATTACTACAATCGGGAGAGATTAGTTTAGAAGAAGGAAAAATGGTCTTGCAAGTTTTACGTGAAAATTATGAAGCAATTAAACATAAAACTTGTGATTTAATCATTGTCCGAAAGTTAGGGATTTCTACATGTTTCTTAGTTTCAAACGTGGACGATTTAATTTTTGAAAAAGGAACCAAAATCGTTTTACGCGAAGCGATTATGAAATATACCGAAGCATTAAAAACTAAATTGTTGTAGTGGAGGAGAAAGTATGCGTACAGATAATTTGATTATAAATGGTTACGGTTCATCGAATGGCGGCGAGTTTCATAAAGTGCAATTAAACGGAAAAGGAACTGTGAATGGAAATGTTGAATGTGAGCAATTTGAATGTAATGGTTACGGTGCCGTTACTGGAAACTTGAAAAGCAGCAATGCAAGAATTAGTGGATCAGGTAAAGTCGATGGTACAGTACTTGCAGAAACGATGCGAATTGATGGGAAAGCAACAATTACACAAGATGTGAAAGCAAACAGTTTGAAAATTGCAGGAAAAGGTACGATAGGTGGAAATGTCACTGGTGAAGAATTTAAAGTCAATGGTCAAGCGACAATTGATGGTAATTGTGAAGTGGATACTTTTTCTTCAGAAGGACAATTTACAATTGGTGGATTATTAAGCGCCGATGAAATAAATATTAATATTCACGGTACATGTCGAGCGAAAGAAATTGGTGGTCAAACGATTAAAGTAAGACATAGATCAGGTACATTTAGTAGGCTATTTAAAACAGTATTTGGCTTGCAGTTAGAAGCTGAGCTGCTTGAAGGTGACAATATTGATATTGATTATGCTCACATAAGAACGGTAAGAGGAAATAATGTTACAGTAGGACCGAACTGTGAGATTGAACTGATTGAATATACCGGTGAGCTTACTGTTGATAAAAGCGCAAATGTAAAAGAAATTAAGCAGGTTTAATGGGAGGGAGTAAGTAATATGGAACATCCACATAGTCTCATAGTAAATGGTTCCGGTAATTCAGCAGGCGGAGATTATAATAAAGTGAAGATTCGCGGTGAAGGAACGATTACGAATGCTATGAGTTGTAATGAATTTAAAACGTATGGTACGAGTGATGTACGCGGTGATATAAAAGTGAAAAATTATGTTGTGTATGGAGATAGCGAAGTACAAGGAAATGTAGATGCGGAATATGTAAAAGTATATGGTAATACACAAATTCATGGTGATGCACATATTGAAAAAACAAAAGTTAGAGGTATGATAGATATTGCAGGAAAGTTTTCAGGTGATCTTGTCGATGTAAAAGGTGCTTTAAATGTGAAGGGAGATATTGAAGTAGAAGATTTATCATTAACTGGTGGTCTTGAAAGTGATGGATTACTAAATGCTGAAAATATTCAAATCTCACTTCGTTATGAAGGAAGTACGGTAAGAGAAATTGGTGGTAAAAAAATTACTATTCGTAAAAAAGCGAGATTTCTTCCTTTTACTAGTCATGTTGGAAACCTCCAAACTTCAATTGTTGAAGGAGATGATATATATTTAGAACATACGATTGCTGAAGTAGTGAGAGGAAACAATGTTACAATTGGCCCTGGTTGTGAAATTAGTGTTGTAGAATATCATACTCGTTTTAATCAAAAGGGTAATGCAGTCGTAAAAGAACATAAACAAATATAAGTAGTACGAGGGAGAGCAAGGTTATGGTTGAGAAGAATAATAAGCTCGGCTTTGTTGTGGCGGGCTTATTGCTAGGTATTTTAATGGCATCAATGGATAATACCATTGTCGTAACAGCGATGGGAACGATTGTTGGTGACTTAGGAGGCCTTGAAAACTTTGTATGGGTCGTTTCTGCCTATATGGTCGCAGAAATGGCAGGTATGCCGATATTCGGTAAACTATCAGATATGTATGGTAGAAAAAGGTTCTTTATTTTCGGTTTAATCGTCTTTATGATTGGTTCGGCACTTTGTGGTACAGCTGAAAACATTACACAGTTAGGTATTTATCGTGCGATTCAAGGTATTGGCGGCGGGGCATTAGTACCAATAGCATTTACTATCGTTTTTGATATTTTCCCTCCTGAAAAGCGCGGGAAAATGGGTGGTTTATTCGGAGCAGTATTTGGTTTATCAAGTATTTTTGGACCGTTGCTTGGCGCGTATATTACAGATTATATTAGCTGGCACTGGGTATTTTATATTAACTTACCGCTTGGCGTTTTAGCACTTATTTTTATTACATTCTTTTATAAAGAGTCACGAGTTCATAGAAAGCAAAAAATTGATTGGTTTGGGGCAATTACTTTAGTTGGTGCAGTAGTTTCGTTAATGTTTGCGCTTGAACTTGGTGGACAAAAGTATGACTGGGATTCTAGCTTTATTTTAAGTTTATTTGGCGGATTCGCTATTTTAATTATTGCATTTATTTTTATTGAACGTAAAGTAGAAGAACCAATCATTTCGTTTGAAATGTTTAAACAACGTTTATTCGGAATGAGTACCATTATTGCATTATGTTACGGTGCTGCGTTTATGTCAGCAACTGTATATATTCCGTTATTCATTCAAGGGGTATACGGTGGTAGCGCAACAAACTCAGGGTTATTACTTTTACCGATGATGTTAGGATCAGTCGTAACAGCGCAATTAGGCGGATTTTTAACGACAAAACTTAGCTACCGAAATATTATGATTATTTCTGCGGTTATTATGCTAATTGGACTATTTTTATTAAGCACATTAACGCCAGAAACAAGTCGTGCATTATTAACAGTGTATATGATTATTATCGGATTTGGAGTTGGATTCTCATTCTCTGTACTAAGTATGGCAGCTATTCACAACTTTGGTATGGAACAGCGCGGATCTGCGACTTCAACGAGTAATTTCATTCGTTCATTAGGAATGACGCTTGGTATTACAATCTTCGGAATGATCCAAAGAACAGGTTTCCAAGATCAATTAGAAGAAGCATTTAAAGCTATGAGCGGGGGAATGAATACAAACGCTTTAGGAGATTCAAGAGCTATTTTATCAGAATCGGCGAGATCTCAAATTCCGCCGCAAATATTAGATAAAATTATTGGCGCTCTTTCTAATTCAATTGTTCAAACATTTATGTGGGCATTGGTGCCAGCTGGTTTAGCATTCATATTTATTTTCTTTATGGGAAATGAGCGCATGGTAATTAAGAAACAACAAAAGAATAATAAGAACGAAACATCAAAAGCGTAATGAAAAAACTCCTTTCCAATTGGAAAGGAGTTTTTTCGTATATACAGATTTAGATTAGCCTTCGATAATTTCGTATTCTTCGTCTGCAAGTAATAAAATTTGTGTTTTCTTACCTTTGTTTTGAACTTCGATTACATCGTATGCACCTAAGTCTCTTACTTTGCTTTGAGAAGCGTTAACCATAACTTCCATAGAATCGATTAAGATATCTTCTTCAATGTATGATTCAGGCAATGCCATATCTTCAGTTTCTAATACACATGCATATAGATTTTGTAAGTTTTCAGCAGTTGGATTTTGTTCCTCAACATCAATGATGTTTTTTACTGCTTCCATATTTTCTTCTTTTGCTTGGTATACTTTAATTTTAGCCATTGTTTTAATCTCCTTTATAACGTAATCGTAGAGGCTACACCTCATTATAACGTTTTTTTCATGAAAGATGAAATTGTTATATGTATTTATAGTAAAAATTATGTGTTATTTCTTGTTCTTAGTGTGAATTCTTACGTTAAAGTTATATTGTCCAAGCTTTTTTATACTCCGCTCATATTATATGTATTAGATAAAAACATATAGGGAAGGGATGGAGTGTAAGTGGATTGTGAGCCGAAACGTGATTGTGGATGTTGCCAAAATAGTATATGTGAATTTTTACAAAGTCTTGAACCGTATACTAAAGTTGAGAGTATTGTAATAGCAGGAAATGGAATTGTTGTATCTTATTTTCTTTCATTTAATAAGAGGAATGGTATCGTATCCTTCGTACAAGAGGACAATGAGGTTATTTTTGTAGATTGCTCTAAGATTGATGCAATTCGAATAGGAAAAGTTTGTAGTTGTAAAACGAAAGTTAAATTTATTGAAGAGGATTTTAGTCTACTTGGAAATGTTTGTCCGCAATGTTTAACCGAGGGAAGTACACTCTTTTTTGACTTTCACAATCCAGAATTGAATTTATCACTGCAAGCAAAAACAATTGATGCACCTAGTTGTACTGAATTTACAGATGAAAATGGCAATGCAGTGAAGCAGGTTACAATAGTTGGGGAAGCGATTGTTTCTAAAGACTTTGTTCAAGTGCCTGAACTATTAAACTTTCGATTAGTTTTATCCGATACGGCTGGGAATTCTTTGAAGTTTGGAATACTGTTCATTAATTTCCCAGATCTTACGTTTATTATTCTTTTCGCATCGAGTGGATACCTCAACATTTCGAACTGTTTGAGAATAGAGAGTGGAACGGGTAATGCTGAAATAGAAGAAATGAAAAAGATGATAAAGAATGACAATAATACGTACAAGTCAATTATTAACCTGACTAAAATATATAAAAATGGCGCTACAGAATCCTTTACTTCTAAGAAGGAGATATAACGTATTCATATTGATTAACCCTCTTACAAGATAATGAGGGTTAATCAATATGCCAATTGGATGGTATTAACGAAAAAATTGCTTTGTTAATATAAATGTTAGTAAAGCAAATAAGAAAAGGGCTATTGAAGTAGCCCTTTTTTAACAATGTAAATAGTTGTTAGTAACTTTTATTAAGATTAATTAATGATTGTGTTATTTACTAAATTCTTTTTGAGCTCCCACGTAGCTTCCGATGATATTTTGATAACTTGGAAGATGTTTAGCAAGTAAAGCTCCAAAGCCTTCAACATCATTTCGCCAGTCACGCTGTAATTCAGCTGCAACGCTAAACCAATTCATTAATTGAACTCCTCCATTTAATCTTACAGTTATTTAGATAGGTTTGGTATACGTGTAAGAGTTTTTCAATAAATTGGCTTTATTTAGATATAAAGATGTGTATTTTGAAATTGCAAAAGTGAATTTTACTTTTTTGATTAGATGTTATAATAATTTTATATTTATGAATAATATATAATTATATGGAATTTATTAGACGATTGCTTATATGTAGAATAAAAGGACTTATGAAAAAAAGTAGAGGTACATTGATTCTAATGAAAGCAGGAATGTGAATGATATATGAAGCGAATATACAGACAAGAGAAAAATTAGTTAATATGTTCGAAGATTTCAATAACGTTGTTTTACTTTCTTATTTACAAGGTCATATGGGTAACGCTTGGGTAAATAATCTCGAAAATCCAACGGTAGCGCAAGTTACGGTAGGGATTTTCACATTTTACGCTGGGGATCCAAATGTGAAAGAAACAGAAGAATTACTACGTAACATTCCTGATAGAATGTTAGTAATCGTAAATAGTGAAGAGTGGAAAAAGCGTTTAGAAACATTTTACGAAAGAAAAATAGATAAGTTTTTACGTTATAAATTCAAACGAAATGCGGAAATTTTTGATCGCTCAAAATTACAATCTTTAATATCAGCGCTTCCAAAAGGTTACGAGTTACAAAGAATAGATGAACATATTGTAAATATCCCTACATTACATAAGGTCTCTGAAGATTTTACAAGTCAATTTCAATCAGTAGAAGATTATATAAAACGAGGTATAGGGTATAGTGTTTTGTATAAAGGAGAAGTTGTATGCGGTGCATCATCATATAGCATTTATGATGATGGGATCGAAATAGAGGTTGCGACTGATCACAATCATAGAAGAAAAGGATTGGCGACTATAGTTAGTGCAGCGCTAATCTTGGCCTGTTTAGAAAAAGAGATATATCCAAACTGGGATGCAGCGAATACTACGTCTGCTAAACTAGCAGAAAAGTTAGGATATGTTTTTGATAAGGCGTATGATACTTATTTTGTGGATAATAGATGAAATCGTTTTAAATAAAAGAGCAGCTAGCATAAGCTAACTGCTCCTATCCAAAGGGGGAATAGAGAAATAGAATCATGTTACTTACATTATTGACAGAACATTGATTTTTAATCAATCGTCTATAAAAGATGAGATAAAATATTTTTGATTAATCCTGAGGCTCCAATTAAGAGTACTGATAGAAAAACGATTGAGAATATACTTTTTTTAGGTTTTTTAAACTCTATGAATAAGTTAATAATGGCACCAATCGCAACAACAATAAAGATAACGAGTCTTACTACATCTATCATGAATAACGCTCCTTTTAATTACTTAATTGTATTATATAGGAATTAATCTTGTGATTGGTTTGTTGGAATGCGATTTAAGGTAATTTTAAACAAAATAACCTTTTTAGAAGAAAGAAGTTAGGCGAATAAGGAAATGTATGTAGCAATGGCTTAACCTTAAAAAGTATATAAATAGGCTGATAGCAATCAAATAAATTATTGTTATCATCTGAATTTCAAGGTATATACTGTTATAAAGTATTAATATGAAATACTTTATATTTTTTAAGTGCTCTCTTTTAAATTCACTTACAATTTAAAGAGTAATACATGTTTATCGTAATGATCCAAACACCAATTATATTTTTCTAGAATAATTGGATGAACAACTTCTTTCGCAGTATCGACCTCAGTATAGCCATATTTCTTATAAAAGTTTTCTAATTCCTCAAAAGGAAGACAATATACATTTTCTACTTGTAAATTTTGCGCTGTTTCTACTAAAAATGAAACAAGTTTCCCAGCTAATTGTAGCCCTCTAAATTGAGGCAGAATAAAAATCCCACCCATTTCTATAGTATTTTCATCTACTTGGACTAATCGCCCAACGCCTGCATATTCATTGTTGTATGTAATGATTGCAACTTTATCTCTCTCTAAATCACTTTGTACAAATCCTATCGATTCATATTGATTATTAATCCATTCTAGGTCATTAGATGTAGCTAATTGAATACTCATTAGCATCCTCCTTTGGAAAACTAGCGCTATCTTCATTATATAGAACATAAGATGCTATATCAAAAGAACCTTGATATAGCACATTTGTTAAATTTGTTAGTTGAAGGTGTGGGTTTGCTGGTATTGAAATGATGACTTCAACAAACAGAGGATAATGACCTTGTGAATTTAGTGTTACATAGTCAAAAATTAGTTTAACAAGAATTGTTTCAAAAATCATCTGTTAAACAAGTTAATAAACAAGAAACTGTTATTAGAAATTCTAGAAATGTTACAGTTACGACTACGGATACAGACATAGCAGTAAATGTTCAAATTCTTCTCCAAATTTTATTAGCTTTACTAGTAAAATTAAATATTTTATAAAATATTTAACCTGTTTTTTATATGCTGCTTTTTAGTGATAATATTCACTGTTTTAATTCTAGTACAGGCTATAAATATTAATCATAACTGGACTAATATTTAACAGTGCCTAAATAATAATGTAAACAAACAATGTGATGGAAAATAAAGTTTGGTTATTTTTTTTGAAATTTAAAAGCCATTTCCTTTATTGGATTTGGCTTTTAAATAGTATAAATTTGAAAAAATCACATTAAATTAAATAATTTATATATAATAATTATTATAAAAATATAAAATTATTCGTGCTATAGAAAAAATAACAATAAACGAGTGGTTAAATTGGAATGATTTTTATTAACAGTTCAAGTTTTGAATAATAGTGCATACAATATAAAGTGTTTTCCTTTCTTCATTTAAGTTTTACGTATATAATTTAAAAGTACTATTTTTATTTTATTATTTTATATTTATAACAGAATAGAGGTTTAAAAATGGGTGTTAAAATCATTACGGATAGTGCGGCGGATTTACCGGTAGAATTGCTGCAAGCATATGATATTGATTTAATTCCACTCCGTGTTTATGATGAAGCAGAAACAGAGTATTTAGATGGAGTAACATTAGAGTCAGTTACATTATTGCAAAAAATGAGAGAAGGCGCTGTTTATAGAACGTCATTGCCTTCACTTGAAACTTTCCAAGAAAAATTTGTTTCTTATGCAAAAGAAGGTAATCCTTGTATATATTTAGCTTTTTCATCTGAACTGTCTGGTACATATCAATCATCAGTTCTCATTAAAGAAGAAGTAAAAGAAACATATGCCGACTTAGATTTAGAAATTATCGATACGAAATGTGCTTCGCTTGGTCAAGGGCTTGTCGTTTTAGAAGCTGCTAAAATGGCAAAAGACGGCGCATCAAAAGAAGATATTTTAAAGCGTATTGATTTTCTAATGAATCATATGGAACATATCTTCACTGTAGCTGACTTACAGTACTTAGTGAGAGGTGGACGTTTAAGTAAAGTAGCAGGTTTTATCGGTGGTTTATTAAACATTAAGCCGATTTTGAACGTGGAAGAAGGAAAACTTGTCCCACTTGAAAAAGTACGAGGGAAAAAGAAAGTATTAAGCCGTATTGTTGATATTATGGAAGAGCGCGGAAAAGACCTTAAAGGTCAAACAATCGGTATGACTCACGGTGACGATTTAGAAACAGCTGAAGCATTAAAAGCATTAATTACGGAAAGATTTGGCTGTGAAGTATTTATCGTAAATACAATTGGTGCAGCAATCGGCGCACATACAGGTCCTGGCGTTATAACATTATTTTTCTTAAATGAAGTAGAGTAAAGGATTGATCATTTGATCAATCCTTTTTTTCTTCAAGGTAATGCTACTACTTCTGTAGCAGATGAGCTGAAATAATTTAAGAAATTATTAGATATGGGCGTTATTATAGAAGATGAATTTAATGCGAAGAAAAAGCAGTTACTAAATATATAAATTAGCATGAAAATGCTAAATATAAGATGTTAAAAAGGTGATTCTGTCTTGAACAGAATCACCTTTTTTGTGTGTTGAAGTCTTTTGTTTGTAAAAATCTAAATATTTCAAGATGTTAAAATTTAGTTATCTCATATATAATTGTTTTACGGGAGATATCTGTAACTATTTGTAAAAATAGGAGGCGGCTATGAAAATGTATGAAATTGCTAGGTGGGAGTTAGATTCATTGTATTCGAATGAGGATATCCTATCTCCAATATTGGAGTTGAAAGAACAATTTTTTGTAACAAAAGATATAGGGATTCTTTCAAAACTTATACAAGCTATTGAAAAAGCAGAATACTATTTGTACTGTCGATCGGCTGAAGAAAGTGTTGTATCGGATATTACTAGATTGACTGTGAAAGTAAAGGAATTAAAAAGTGAAGTGCAGCAAGTAATACTACAAAGTGAAGTGGAAATTACCAATAATACTAGGTTACTAAAAGATGAACTTCATGCGTGGGAAAACATGTACATACAATTAAGGAATAGGATAGAAATAGAGCACAATAATAAGCAATTATCATTTGGACAAGCAAATCATATTGCAATGAATAGTGATAATGAAAAGGAAAGACTAGAAGTATTCGAGTCATTAACATGTGCTTTACATAAGGGAAAAGAAATTTTTGCTACTGTATTAAATCAAATAGGAAGATTGCGTAATACAAAGAGTAATGAATTAGAAGATAGAGAGATTTTAGCAGGGTCGCTTCATGCGAATGGTATTTCAGAAACTGTAATATTGCAAATGTGGAATGCGGCAGAAGAAAATCTAGATAAATTAGTTAGTGCTTTAAATGTGTATAAGAAAGGTAGAGCTTCGATTACATGGCATGAACTTATGACAGTAAAGGAAAATAATGAGGCTATTATTCCTTTTTCAGTAGCAGTACAAAACATATACGATGCATTAAAAAATATAGATAAAGAATTAGCAGAATTTGCACGTAATGCGATAGAAAGTGGTTGGGTAGATGCGGAACCGAGAGAGAATAAACCACCAGGTGGATTTTGTGCTCCTTTTTTTAGTGAGAAAGAATCACGAATCTCTATGCGTTATGACGGCAGTATCGATAGTGTAAGAGTACTTGCTCATGAACTAGGACACGCTTGGCATTTTTATAATATGCGTTTTGAACAATCCTCTTCTTTTTTAGATGATTATTTGCCAATGAGTACAGCAGAATCAGCGTCTATTTTCTTTGAAACTACGCTTATAAATTATCTAATTCAAACTACAGATAGTATAGATATGAAAAAGTCATTGTTAAGTTGGAAAATAAGAAACTGTTTTAATTATGTAATGGCAATTCGAGCATCGTTTGAATTTGAGAAGAACTTTTATGAAAAATGTAAAGAAAGTCCTTTAAGTGCTGATGAAATCGAGAAATTATCTATAGCAGCGCAAGAAAAAGCATACGGGAATGCATTATCAGAATATCAGCCGTTTGTTTGGATGAAATATGTTCAGTTTTATATAGCAGATGTTCCTTTTTATAATTATCCATACACATTTGGCTATTTAGTTAGTTTTAGTTTATTAAAAATAGCTCAAGAAAGTAAAAGTACTTTTCACTTGAAATATAAAGAGTTTTTACGAGAAACAGGAAAATTTCCAGTAGAAGAACTTATGAAAAAACATTTTGAAATAGATATAATGAGCTATGAATTTTGGGATAAAGCTTTTAGACAAATTTCTAAAGATATTGATGTATATTTGCAACTTATGTAAGGGGAGAGTATAGTGAATCACCAACTTATAAAGGGAATACCTTTTTCAACTTTAGAATATGCAAAAGCTATAAGCTTATTAAAAGGTTGGCTACATGAACAACAAGAGAAACCAAGGTTTGTAGTAACTGCAAATCCTGAAATTGTTATGTCTGCAAAGGAAAATACGGATAAATCAAAACAGTTTAAAAAGATGTTACTATCTGCGGATTTAATAACAGCAGATGGGATTGGCGTTATAATTGGCTCGAAAATATTAAAAGGAAATTTGAAAGAACGTGTTACTGGGGCAGATATCACTCACGATTTAATAAATTATTGTAACGACAATGAATATCGTGTCTTTCTTTTTGGAGCTGCGCCAGAAAGTAATAAAAAAGCATTAGAAAAATTAAATGAGCAGTTCCCAGGAGCAAAGTTTAAAGGACAGCATGGATTTGTAAATGGTGAAGAAATAGAGGAAGTAATAATGAAAATTAAGCAATTCAAACCGCATTTATTGTTAGTAGGACTAGGTTCACCAAAACAAGAAGAATTTATCTATGAAAACATACAAACATTAAACATTCCGCTATCTATAGGTATCGGAGGCATGATTGATATAATATCTGGTACTATAAAAAGAGCACCGAAAATAATGAGGGATACTGGAACTGAATGGCTGTATAGGTTACTTTCACAGCCAAAAAGATTAAAGAGACAACTTGTACTTCCGAAATTTTTATTGTCGGTTATGGTAGAGAGGATGAAAGGAACGCCAAGTTAAGAAAGGATAAAAAAGATGATAGAGCCGTTATCTAATGAAAAAGCTAAAATGATATTACAAGAGCTGCAAGTAGAGTGCGAATCTTTATTTGAATTTAAAATTCAAAAAGTAATTCCTATTCATCGTGGTTGGTTAAACTTGAAGTGGAAACTCGAAACGGATGTAGGGAACTTTGTATTAAAGCAATATAATAAAGAACGATATAAGTTATATGACCCATTGAAGTTATTGCAAGCATTACAACAACAGCAAAGATTACATAATAATGGTGTAAGTTGTCCAAAGTTGTTAACTTATAAAAATAATGTAATGCATATATCAAAGAGTGATGAAAGATTTATAGTATTAGAACATAAAGAAGGTAATCTAGTCTCACCGGGAAAGGTGAATGAAAAGGAAATCCACTCTCTTGGTCAGACGATAGGTCATATGCACAAATTGTTAAATGACGGCAATTTAATAGAAGGAGAAATCCCTAAATTTGTTCCGCCTACTAAAGAGGAAAGGTTAACACATTGGGAAGAGAAAAGGAGAGAAGCAGAGAAGCTAGGAAAAGAGCACATTCTTCCCTATATAAAATTACAACAAGAGGCAACACAATTGGTAAATGTAGATCAATTTTATAATAGTAAAAAGGGATGGGTACACCGTGATCTATGGGTAGATAATTTCTTATTTCATAACGATAAGGTCTCGGCGATTCTTGATTTTGATCGTATGGATTATGATTATTTTGAGTTAGACATTGGGCGTGCGGTTATATCGTGTGCATTAGATGAAGGAATATTAAATAAGGATCTTGTTGCATTATTTTTAGCGGGGTACCGCAGTGTAATAGACTTTTCGATAGGGAGTATTGTTCGGGCAATACAAATGCTTTGGTATATGGAGAGTACATGGTGGATTCAGGCCAATATGGATCAGCATAGTGTACCACCTTCACGTTTTGCGGATGAAATGAATTGGATAGCTGAAAATTACGGTGCATTAAATAATATATTGGCAGACTTATAAGTGAAAAAGGAGACTATATTCATGAATAAAATCGGCATTATCGGAGCAATGCAAATTGAAATAGACTTACTTTTAGAAAAATTAGTTGTACAAGAAGAACAAACAATCGCAGGAATGCCTTTTTACGCTGGAGAATTCATGGGAACAGAAGTAATTATTACACGTTCTGGTGTAGGCAAAGTGAATGCAGCCGCATGTACGCAAACGTTAATTCATAAATTTGATGTAGATGCCATCATCAATACGGGTGTTGCTGGCGGGTTACACCCGGAAGTAAAAGTTGGTGATGTAGTTATTTCAACGAATGTTACCCATCATGATGTAAGTAAAACTCAAATGAAAAACTTATTCCCGTTCCAAGAGGAGTTTATCGCAAGTAAGGAATTAATAGAGTTAGCACATATTGCATGTAATAGTAGTAGTTTACATATGGAGATTCATGAAGGAAGAATTGTCAGCGGTGAATGTTTTGTTGAAGATTCCAAACAAAAATCGAAATTAATAGACGAATATGCACCGCATTGTACAGAGATGGAAGGTGCAGCAATTGGACATGTTGCTTATATAAATGAAGTACCATTTCTCGTTATAAGATGTATTTCTGACAGTGCAGACGATGAAGCTCAAGTTTCCTATGATGACTTCGCGAAAACTGCCGCAAATTATTGTTCAGAAATTATCGTTGAGATGCTTAAAAATATATCAAGTAAAACTGTATTGTAATACAAAAGGGGAGAATGAAATGTTGCAAGCATTAATTTTTGATATGGACGGAACGCTATTTCAAACAGATAAAATTTTAGAATTATCGTTAGATGATACATTTGATCATTTAAGATCATTACAATTATGGGATACGGTAACACCTATTGATAAGTATCGTGAAATCATGGGTGTGCCTTTACCGAAAGTTTGGGAAGCTTTATTACCGAATCATTCTCTTGAAGTAAGAGAACAAACAGATGCATATTTTTTAGATAGACTTATTGAAAACATAAAGAGCGGAAAAGGTGCTTTATATCCGAACGTAAAAGAAGTTTTTACATATATAAAAGAAAAGAATTGTTCAATATATATTGCTAGTAATGGTTTAACTGAATATTTACGAGCAATCGTATCTTATTATGCTTTAGATCAATGGATTACTGAAACGTTCAGTATTGAACAAATAAACTCACTTAATAAAAGCGACTTAGTTAAAAGTATTTTGAACAAATATGATATAAACGAAGCAGCGGTAGTCGGGGATCGTTTATCTGATATAAACGCAGCTAAAGATAATGGCTTGATTGCAGTTGGTTGCAATTTTGATTTTGCACAAGAAGATGAGCTTGCCCAGGCAGATATAGTGATAGATGATTTACTGGAGTTGAAGGGGATATTACCTGTTTTGCAGAAATAATAAAGGTATTTAATTTATAATAAAATCATTTGAAAAAATAATATAATTGTTTAAAAATCCTTCTCCTATTAATGGAGCAGATTAGTTCAATAAAGTATCAAAAAAAGAACTTGTAGCTTCTGAAGAATTGTGATAAAAGAAAGATTATAAATTCAAAATAGCCTCTGTTATATAGAGGTATAGAGATTATAATTCATTTGTGATGAATTAGTAATAGTTTGATTTGTTTAAAAACTGAGTAGAGGATTATAAAGTGTGCAGTTTTGCCAATTCCTATATGTCTTATTTCACGGAGTAAAATATGCTTAAAGATAATGTTAAAATTAGTAATATTCCTACGGTTTTATGGGGAGATAAAAGTGAAAAAATTTTTATTGCAGTACATGGAAATATGTCAAATAAGGAAGATGCAGTTATTCAAAAATTAGCTGAAGAAGCTAATCAAAAAGGTTATCAAGTATTAAGTTTTGATTTACCTGAGCATGGAGAAAGAACAAATGATAATACACCTTGCAAAGTACAGGTTTGTGTTAGTGAATTATCTATAATTATGAATTACGCAAAAGAACATTGGAAACAAGTAAGTGTGTTTGCATGTAGTATCGGAGCTTATTTTAGCCTTTTAGCCTATCAAAATGATGTGATAGAAAAGGCATTATTTTTATCACCAGTAGTTAATATGGAACGAATTATCGAAAATATGATGAAATGGTTTAATGTAACCCCAGAACTTTTGCAAAAAGAAATGATTATAGAGACACCGATTGGTCAAAAGTTATATTGGGATTATTTATGCTATGTAAAAGAGAATCCTATTAGTACATGGAATACAGATACATATATTATGTATGGAGCTAAGGATGAACTGTGTGAATTTGAAACTATAAACTATTTTACAAAAAAACATCGTTGTGAATTAGAGGTCGTGGAGACAGGTGAACATTATTTTCATACTGAAGAACAGTTAAAGATATTTGAACTGTGGTTACATAAATATTTAGATTAATAAATTATAACTTAACTTGAACCTGAACCTGTTAGAGAAGAATGGTGAATTTAAAAACTGATATTATATTTGAGAGACACTATAAATGTATTCATTTAAACAAACAGCTGCTTTAGTTCAATAAGACTTAAACAACTATATTATCGATTTACATCTGAAGTGAAGAATACACATACTACGAATTGAATAAGATAACAATCATAAAAATGCTCAGAATAAATAATTCTTGAGCATTTTTATGTATTTTCATATTAAGCGGGGAATTTACTTGAAAGACATACATATTCAACAAATTGAAGATTTAATGATATACGAACACGATTATCTCGTTGAAGAAAGTAAAGAAGAAGGATTTAATTTCTTAATAAGACTAATAAGTGAGTATGAAAATAAAATAAACACATTTAACAAAACTGGTGAATGTTTATATGGCATTTTTCAAGGAAAAAAGTTGATTGGAATAGGAGGGCTGAATGAGGGTCCATATACAGAAAACAATAAGATTAGCCGATTAAGGAGATTTTATATTGCAAAAGAATACCGCCGGAAAGGATTAGGGAGGTTATTATTAGTGAGAGTTATAAGCGATGCGAAAAAATATTTTAATATTGTTGTTTTAAATACAGATACAGTACAGGGTGACAAATTTTATACTTCGATTGGATTTGTGAAAGGGACAAAATATATGGGAGCGAGCCATTATTTGAACTTATATAAAAGGATGTAGTGAATTATTATTTACCTCTCCGACAGAACTTTTGTTCTATTTTATGTATATTGATGTTATAATTTATATGAATATGATATTAGAATGGGGAATTGGATGATGGGAGAAAATAAAATTATTAATGATTTCAATGAATATTCAATTTGGATAAATACATTGAAAGGTATGAAAGAGGAATTGTGGGTGGCACCAATATCAGAGGGGAAATGGACTATTGGCGAAATCATATCTCATATTATGAACTGGGATGACTATCTATTACGTGAGACATTATCATCAGTGAGAGATGGAAAGGGAATGGAGTTCCCTGATTTTGATACATATAATAAACTAGCATCTAGTTATGCCAAATCCGGTATATCTAAGATGAAACTTCTTGAAGAAGCAAAAGCTAAAAGAGAGTTACTCGTAAAAGAACTTAGATTACTGTCTGCTGAAAATCTAAAGAAACCTTTAACTGCCAATGGAGTATCACATTGTCCTCATACTGGAACGCCGTATTCTCTTATAAATATTATTAAAGAATTTGTAGATCATGATAACCATCATAAAAGACAGGTTATTCATTTTTTAAATGAAAATGCAGTTGCTAACTGATAAAGAAAGATCCCACAAATGATATTTATGGGATCTTTCTTACATTATAATTTAACATTCATTTCTTTCAATAGTCCCTTAGGATCACCTTTTACATAATAAAAATGCGGATTATTTTCATCATCGTAAAGCATAATATAAGGTTTTTCGTTAAGTGGGAGGAGAATAAGTACTTCATCAATTGTTGTATGTAACCACCGATTTGTAATAGAAACTGGTTTAGATAAAGGGATTTTTATCATGTGACCATCTTTTGGGACGACGTTTAAGTTTTTAAATGGGCCAGTAATGGATTCAGCGTATTGAACAGCTTCTTTTTGAATAGCTGGATCTAAAGATTGTTTTTGAACGACCATTTCTTTTTGACAATCAAATACTTCAATTTGTTGATTTGTATTTGCGAACGCATTTGTTGATAATAAGAAGAAAAGAAGAGTAATGACCCAGATTTTTTTCATCATAGTACAACACCTCGTTTTTACTATACCCTTAATTGGTTCAAATATTTTTCTGTCACATACATGTAACAAAGAAGTTGTATGATACAATTGATTTTTGTTTAAAAGCAATGGAGGATAATGCATGAGAGTATTAATCGCAGATGATGAACAGGATATGTTAAGGATTTTAAAAGCTTATTTTGAGAAAGAAGGCTTCGAAGTTTTCTTAGCGAAAGATGGAGAGGAAGCACTTCAAATATTTTATGATGAAAAAATTGATTTAGCTATTTTAGATTGGATGATGCCGAAACATAGTGGTATTACTGTCTGTCAGGAAATAAAGAAGAACTCAAGTGTAAAAGTATTAATGCTTACGGCGAAAAGTGAAAGCGAAGATGAATTAGCAGCGCTTCAAGGCGGGGCAGATGAGTACGTAAAAAAACCATTTCATCCAGGTGTACTCATTGCTCGAGCGAAAAAGCTTATACAGCACGATGATGTCATTCAAGTTCAAGATTTGAAAATAGATTTCACTAAAAATAAAGTTTATAAAAATGACAAAGAATTAGATATTACAAAAACAGAGCTAGAATTAATAAAATGTTTTTTAAATCATAAAGGGATGATTTTAACTCGTAAAAAATTGTTAGATATCGTATGGGGATTTGACTATTTTGGAGAAGAGCGAACTGTTGATACACATGTAAGAAGATTACGTAAAAAAGTAGGAGAAAATATTATAAAGACGCACCGCGGGCTAGGATATAGTTTGGAGGAGCAGAGTGAATAAACTTGGAAAAAAGCTATTTCTCAGTATTTCGTTAACTGTGATTCTTATTTTTACGATTTCTTTATTATTAATTAACTACCTTTTACCGAAATATAATATTTACAAAACACGAGAAAGCTTAGAAGGGATTACAGCACAAATACAGTCTATACCGAGCGAACAATTGGATGAAGCAATTACGAGCATTGAAAATAAAGGGAATGTTACGATTGCGTATACATCAATTAACAATTCGGAAGATCAAATTAATGATGAGTTACGTATGCAACTTACAAGGAAAAGAGTTGCCCTTAATAAACTTTGGATTACAAAAGAGGAAATAATAAAAGTAAAGAACTTCGGGCAATCGAATAAAATATATGATCAAGAGAAGATGAAATCTAGTTTTTTTGTGAAATACATTGCGAAAAATGATATGCTGATTTTAGTAGGGGTTTCGATCGCACATTCAAATGAAGTGATAAAAACATTAAACTCATTTTATTTATACATATTAGGTATTACGATTTTTCTTATTATCGTACTTGTATGGGTACTTTCAAAAACAATCACCAGACCATTGAAAGAATTAAGTGATGTTGCAGAAGATATTTCACGTTTAAAATTTGAACGAGCGAAAGTGAAAACAAATGATGAAATAGGAGACTTAGCTACTAGTATTAATATTATGAGTGATAAACTACATGAGGCACATGAAGATTTAACAGATCGAAATGAACATTTAAAACGATTTATGGGTGATGTGACGCATGAATTAAAAACACCAATCGCGTTAGTGAAAGCATATTCTATGGGAATAAAAGATGGTCTAGATGATGGTACATACATAGATACAATCATTAAACAATCGGATCACATATCAAACCTAATTGAAGAGTTATTACGATTTTCTAAACTAGAAAGAGATGTGTTACAAAAAGAAGAATTCTCTATTAAATCACTAGTTCAAAGTATATTAGATAAGCATAAAATTGAACTGGAGTCGAAGGAAATCGATTTGCAAGTGAACTACAATGTTGACGATGCAGTTGTTTATGCTGATGTAAATAAAATGAGAATGGTGTTTCAAAATTTAATTTCTAATGCGATAAAATATACAGCAAATCAAAATATAAAAATTACTTTAGAAGATCAAAATGAAAATGTATATTTTCAAATTCAAAATGGTATGAATGCTGAACATATGAAAGATATCGATAAAATTTGGGAACCTTTTTACGTCTTAGAATCTTCTCGTAGTAAAGACCATTCAGGTACAGGATTAGGCTTAGCGATTGTGAAAAGTATTTTAGAAAGACATGGTTTTGACTATGGCGTATCTACTATAGAGGGCGAAATACGGTTTTATATTCATATGAAGAATGACTAATTCAATACTATTAGAAACATCGTCTATTAATAGGCGATGTTTTTTTATTGATTATATGATAGTAGTAAGTCAGAATATATAACCTTGAAAGAGTGTTCTACAAATTTCTCAAGTTGTTGTATAAAATATAAACTGAATTTTCTGTAATTTTATTGTATAGTAAAAGGAGAGATATATGGGGAGGAAAGAGTATGGGGAAAAAGAAAATAGCAACATTATCAGCAATATTATCTTTATCAATTACGTCAGGAGTTTCTAGCATGACTGCGTATGCAGACAATAAAGAAACAAACTACATAAATGAGAATGACGTGAAGTTAAATGGAAAAGTTTCAGAAGTGTTACAATCAAACACAAAAATTGAATTAGAAAATGGGATGACAAAACCGATTTATTCGCTTGATGAAGCAATTATTGAAAATTTATTTGTAGAAACAGAAGTTGATAGTGATCGAGATGGAAAAAAGGATCGAGTATCGGTAAAAGTTATGCGTCCAAAAACAGATTCGAATGTGAAAGTTCCCGTTATTTATGAAATGAGTCCATATCGATCAGGCTTAAAAGATGTTCCTGTATATAATGTAGATGAAGAATTGTATGCGTATGAAGGGAAACCGTATGGAGCTGTTAATCTTGGTTCATACGGAAATTATTATGTGCCAAGAGGCTATGCAGTCATTTTAGGTGAAAGTATTGGAACTGGGAAATCAGATGGATGTCCGACGACTGGGGATGAGCAAGAAATACTAGGGACGAAATCTGTTATTGATTGGGTGAACGGGCGTGCGAAGGCATATACAGAAGATGGGAAAGAAGTAAATGCTAACTGGTCTACTGGAAATGTAGGTATGACAGGAGTTTCTTATAATGGTACGTTACCAAATGCAGTTGCGACGACAGGCGTTGAAGGGTTAAAAACGATTATTCCAATTGCAGCGATTAGTAGTTGGTATGATTATTATCGTGCAAACGGTGCAGTCATTGCGCCAGGTGGATACCAAGGAGAAGATACAGATAATATGGCAGAAGCAGTATTAACAAGGGAAAATCCTGAAGTTTGTGGACAAGTAATAAAAGAGCTAACAATTGGACAGGACCGAAAAACTGGTAATTATAATGCTTTTTGGGATAAACGTAATTATGTAAAAGATGCTAAAAACGTAAAAGCGAGTGTATTTGTTGTTCATGGTTTAAATGATTGGAATGTAAAGACGAAGCAGTTTGCGCAATGGTGGGATGCGCTTGGAGAGAATGATGTCCCTCGTAAAATGTGGTTACATCAAGGTGGACATGGTGGAACATCAACGAATGACTGGCAAAGAACACAAAATAAATGGTTCGATTATTGGTTGTATGGAATTGAAAATGGCATTATGAATGAACCGATGGTCGATGTACAACGTGAAAATAAAACTTGGGATAAAATAAAAAATTGGCCGGATCCATCAGCTGTGCCGTCAAAAGTTCGTATGTATTTAAGTAATAAAGCAGTTAATTTACCATTAAGTATAGGTTCTGTTAATAAGGTGTTTTCATTCGTAGATGATGCAAAAATGAAATCAAACCAATTAGTAGCAAACCCAGAATTAGATGTAGCAAATCGATTAGTGTATACAATGCCTGTACTGCAAAAAGATACGCGTATAAGCGGAACACCAAAGATTTCAATTACAGGAAATATTGATCGGTCTGTATCAAATTTAACTGCTCTACTTGTTGATTATGGAGGAGCGAAGCCAGAGGTCGTAACGAGAGGGTGGATGGATCCACAAAACTTAAAGAGTATAGAAAATTCAACAGCGATTCAACCAGGCAAAGATTATACATTTACATGGGACATGCAGCCAGATGATTATGTATTTAAAGCGGGGCATCAAATTGGGGTCGTTTTAATTGCTAGTGATTATGATTATACAATTAGACCGAAAGCGGGCACGAAGCTGACAGTGAAATTAAGTGAAGTGACATTGCCCATTGTAAAATAAATAGTTATGAATAAAGAGCTTACCGCATAGTAAGCTCTTTACATTTTGAAAGGGGAGTTTATTAGGAATTTTTATTGGTAGATACAAAAATGCTTACAACAAATAAAAAAATTGCATTCATGATCAATAGGCCACTAAAAGTAAGCCCAGCAAAACCTCCAGCGAATCCATCTCCTACTTTTTCACCAATTACGTGCAAAGTGGTGAAGAAAACAATGGGGGAAGAAAGAATGAAAATGCAACTGGCTATTTTCCATATTCGCTTATACTTCTTTGCTATAAAGAAAATTAGAGTATTAAAAGTAAAAAGAAGTAAAAAAAATATAATTAATGAATTCATCGTATCCCCCTTTTAGAAAAAAAGTATGAATTTTCATTATTTACATTTTTATTTTAAAGGAAATATTATACAATATGATTATATTCTATGGAAAGCGAGTGATATATTATGACAGTCAGCTCTTTCGAGTTTTCATTAAAAATAAAGGTACAGGAAGATTAATTGAATTAAAATCTTCCGTACGTAAAAAACGGAGGAGAAAATAAATGTTTAGTTTTTATAGTACACTTTGCACGGAACTTTATGATTACACAAAGCCTGTCGGTTATTCTTTAAATGGTGATATTGAGTATTACCAAGAACGTTTAAAAAATTGTAGAGGAAGAATTCTCGAAGCAGCAGTAGGATCAGGGCGAGTCATCATCCCACTTTTTGAGGCTGGTTTTACAGTTGATGGGATTGACTATTCACCTGAAATGCTAGAATCGTGCCGTATACGATGTAAAGAGAGAGGCTTGCAACCTAATTTATATGAAGGAAGCTTACAACAATTTTCACTTCCGTATAAATATGAGGCAATTATCATTCCTACTGGATCTTTTTGTTTAATTGAAAATCGTGAGGATGCTATAA
This sequence comes from Bacillus sp. MN7755, assembly GCF_054771475.1. NCBI lineage: Bacteria > Bacillati > Bacillota > Bacilli > Caryophanales > Bacillaceae > Bacillus > Bacillus sp. MN7755. The sequence continues at coordinate 137,728 of NZ_BTRL01000021.1, read as the reverse complement.
ACGCATTGAAATGTTTTTATGAACACCTTAGGCCAGGCGGACGATTAATCGTAGATATTATGCTTCCGCATGACTGGAAGACGGGGGAAATTCATACATCGACTTTTTCTTTGCCGAGCGGAGATGGAATTACTTTAGAAAATAAATCAATTGAAATAGATTGGCTGAACCAAGTTACTCTATCATATTTAAAATATGAAAAATGGAGTAGAGGACAATTAGTACAAACAGAATTGCAACGCTTTGCGATACGTTGGTATGGAGTAGAAGAGTTTAGACTTCTTTTAGAAAGTATAGGTTTCTCAAACATTACGTGCTTTGCTGACTATGTTTATGAAAAAGAACCGTCAAATGCAGATCAAATGTTTACTTTTGAAGCTGTGCGTAACGAAAAATAAAGAACGATCTATTAAAACAAGGCAGTCGGTACACTATCGACTGTCTTGTTTTAATTGTGAAATCCTTACATTTTGTTACGTTTTTATTGTCCAAGCATTCTGCTACTAACTACATATACTATTTATGTTAAAGTCAGCTACTATTTTATATAGGGCTGATAGTTTCTTGAAAATGTTATTTTAGTGACGTGGGAGGAATCAATTTGGAAAACGTAGAACAAGATAGAATTGAAAATCAAGTGTATTCAAATCGTGTAGTAAGATCAGAATTTGATGCGAATTGGGAAACGTGTATTTCAAAAAGTGGCTATGTAATTTATGTAGCAACAAGTAATAATGCTGAAGTAATAGTACTTCTTGCAGATGGTTCAAGTAAATTATTAATTTTCGAAAAAGGCGGTAAAGTAGTAGTAGGTGGCGGTGGAACAAGTCATTACAGTAAGCCGCATATTGCGAGAAATATTTAAGGTAGAATATGCTATTGGAGAAGAAGCTGGAAAGCGGTTAGTTATTCATGCTCTAAACATGAATGACTAACCGCTTTTATTTGTTTAAATCATTTTAGTAGAATTTGATTTATTACAAATACTTTTGGATGATCAGAGAAGTATGAAGGGGATTGTACGGATCAGTATTTGAAATATAATGTAGGGTTTGAAGAATCCTATAAGCAATATAAAAAAGCATTTCCTATTTCGGGAAATGCTTTTTCTATGTTATAGTATAATAGTGTTTTAAAACAATGATATTTTAATATATTTCAAATTTTGTTGTGTATTATTTTTATATTAAATTAGTTGTGTAAGTATTTTTTTATATAAGGAGTAATAATTAGAGAAATGAAAAATATAGACTTTATACTAGAAAGTGATGAGGCATTAAAACCGTCTGAACGATTAGTACTATTATTATTAGAGAAGCATAGAATGTTATATACGAACGATCTATTGGCATTATCTAATTTATCATATAAAACATTAACGGATTCATTAACGGCGCTTGTATTAAAATCATATGTGTTAAAGGAAACAGGTAAGGGCAGAAGACAGAATTGTTATAGATTGGTATGATAAGACTACTGATTTTAGAGGGTTTATATTAATATTTATCGAATGTAAGGATAAATTATATTTTTGTTTTCAAATGAAAAATGCGAAACGAGGTAAACTTAAATATTTTAATTTCGTTTTTGTTAATGATAATTTAGTCATTTTTAAAAATAGAAAAATAAAATAAACTGCATAAAACAGAAATAAAAACACAATCCGTTTTTAAAACGGATTGTGTTTTTATTGGAATAATATTATTTGATGAATGGAAAACTGGAATGATTATTCTACTTCACTTGTATACTTTTCAGGTAATAATTCCATTACGTTACATTTTACAAGTTCACCATTATAAGAAAGTATAACGTTCGTATTTTTTCCGTAATCACTTATTAATTCTCGACACATACCACATGGAGCAACAACCCAACATTTTTCAATATCTTCATGAGGGTGTGGGTGAGCGACTGCTACAATGGTATCAAATTCATGATCACCTTCTGGAATAGATTTTCCGATTGCCATAGCTTCGCCACATACTGTTATTCTTCCAACGTTGGCTTCAACATGTACTGCTGCATAAATATTACCTGTTTTAGTTCTTACAGCTGAACCGATATAATGACGGCCATATTTATAGTTTTTTTCGATTACTTTTTCAGCAGCTTTAATTAAATCATAGTCTTCACTATCTAAAGGCATTACTTGTAACATAATTTCTCCTCCATACTAAACATGATTAGCATTATTTTAGCAGAAATTTAATATTTAAAATAAAAGATAGGAATTAAATAGATAATATTATTATGTAAACTATCATTTTAAAAGGAATATATAATAATCAATAGAACATATAGAAGAGTGTGATGATGAGAAAACAGCCTATGATATTGCATTAGAAAAAGAACATAATCACCTTTTACATTATTTGCAACAGGGAGTGAACGTGTGGTGAATAAATGGAGTGTAGGTATATTTTTATTTAATGACGTAGAAGTGTTAGATTTTGCAGGGCCATATGAAGTTTTTTCTGTAACCGAAGGGCAGGAAGAAAAACCATTTACTGTGTATACAGTTAGTCAAAATGGAAAAATGATTACAGCAAGAAACGGATTAAAGGTACAGCCGGATTATAGTATTGAAGATTTACCACCAGTTGATATTTTAATTATTCCAGGCGGTCTAGGAGTTAGAGAAAATGAAGTGAAAAATGATATTATTATAGATTGGGTTCGACAGCAAATGAAAGAAGTAAAGCTAATGACTTCAGTTTGTACTGGAGCGTTATTACTTGCGAAAGCCGGTTTGCTTGAAGGATTAAAAGTCACAACACATTGGGCAAGTATTCAAACATTCAAAAAAGATTTTCCGAATGTAGAAGTAATGGAGAATGTGAAATTTGTAGATGAAGGACATATTATTACATCTGCCGGTATTTCAGCCGGTATTAACATGTCATTTCATATTGTGAAAAATTTGTTAGGTGTGGAGATTGCTGAGGAAACGGCAAAAAGCATGGAATATGATATTGATTTACAAAATTAAAAAAGCCCAATTAGGGCTTTTTTCTTATTTTGAATGTAAATAAGTAACAACCTTAAAAGATGATTTATGCTCCAAATCTTAGTTCTGAAACAGTAATTCCAGTTCTTTCGAATGTACGACAATGCATCTTTTTCTCCTTGTAAGAATGTTAAAACAAGGAGAAATTTGTATGTAAAAAAACTCTTCTACAATAATAGAAAAAGATTAACAGAAACTACTATTTTATGGCAGCATACATAAAAAAATGCAATATAAATATGGAAATGTCGTCGAATACTATCTTTAATTGGTTAATTTGTGAGATATTTTTGTGAAGGAGCTTATTTTATAAGAATAGAATTATAGTTAGTAAGAGATCATGCCGATGGTAGTGAAAATATATGTGTTAGGGGGATTTCATAATGAGGAAACTCAAGCGAATAAATGTTCCTAATTTGCAAGAACAACTATCACAGTCTAATGAGAATCGAGCAATTAATAAGAAAAAACTAAGGCGATTTATACTCATGTTTATATTTATTGCGGCGGCTACTTTGTACGTTCAATTTATTTTAACGAAACAACAAGAAATAATCGTTGAAAAACAAGATACAATAACGAATCAAAAAAAACAATTGGTTTCTTTAGAGAAAGATCAGGCTTCTTTAAAGACTAACATAGAAAATTTAACAGACGATGAGGAAGAAATTTTGAAGTTTGCGAGAAAAGAATATCAATTTTCTAAGTCCAATGAAACTATATTTGTATTGCCGAAGTAGTGTAATAAAACAGTTAGTGATAGCTAGCTGTTTTTTCATGTATGAATGGCATGGTACAAGAAACAATCACATATTGTAAAAATGAAGAGTTTGAGCTGTTTTTATAATTATGGAATATATACCGAAATAAATGTTGTTAAAATTCTGTCAATTGTATTATAATACAAGTTAAGCGAATACATTTTTTAATCAACGTTGAGTTTATCACTCATACGACTATTAAGAAAACCGTTATCCCGTATTAGAAAGGAAGATAGCTGTGTACGCTTCAAATACAATTTATGTCGTAGGGGATGCGAAAGCACCTCAAAATAATCCCATTACCGAAAAGTTCAAAAGTTATTTTGTAGCATTTGTACTTGTTAAGGAGACTGGGGAAATTGTAGATGCAGATTGCTCAGCGACAATTGCATTAACATCTCAATTCGTTAAATATTTATTTCTACATAAAAATATTAATGACCCAGCGTTAGTAATGGAAATAAAAGATCGTTATTTCGGTTCATCTCAAAAGGCATTACTTGTAGCATTAAAAGATGCACAGAAAAAATATAATCAAATCGCTGCTTTGTCTACCCATTCATAGACAAAATCCAGCCGTAAGAATCTTCTTATGGCTGGATTTTTTTATTTTCCATTAACCTTCTACATGAAAAGTAAGTGAAAGAGGAGATGGATTGCTCCAAAATAATTGAGAATTAAGGTTCCATTTTGCCAGACAACGAAAGGATGAACAAAATGAAAATTACCGATGTAAAAGTAAATCGTAGACGTGTAAATCTCCATACACCGTTTAAAACGGCGCTTCGTACTGTAACCGAAATAGAAAGTATAGATGTATATATTCATACAGATGAAGGAATTGTTGGCAAGGGTGCTGCAGCCGCAACACCAGTTATTACGGGGGATTTCGCTAACGGGATTGAAGAAGCAATTTTAGGGCCGATGCGTTCAAGTTTAGTTGGTCAAGATATCATTCAGTTTCAGCAGTTACTACAGCACATACAAATGAGTTGTATTGGAAATCCAAGTGCGAAAGCGGCGGTAGATATCGCTTTATATGATGTGTATTGTCAATTTCAAAACGTTCCACTTTACGCACTATTAGGCGGGAAGAAAGAAATTCATACAGATATTACGGTGAGTGTAGATGAGCCTTTCGTTATGGCAAAAGAAGCAAAGCAACATGTAGAAAAAGGGTTTCAAACTTTGAAAATTAAAGTGGGGAAATCTGTTCATTTAGATTTAGAACGTATTGAAGCGATTCGAAATAGTGTACCAAAAAATACGACGTTACGATTAGATGCAAATCAAGGATGGAATCCAAAAGAAGCGGTTTCTATCATTAAAGAAATGGAGAATCGTAATTTAAATATCGAATTTATTGAACAACCTGTTCATGCGAAAGATTGGGATGGGTTAAAGTACGTCAAAGACAATGTGCAAACGCCTATTATGGCAGATGAAAGCATATTTTCAGCCAGTGATGCATTGAAAATCGTGCAAGGAAGATATGCAGACTTAATCAATATTAAATTAATGAAATGTGGTGGCATTCGGGAAGCGTGGCGTATTGCAGATATAGCAGAAGCAGCTGGTGTGAAATGTATGGTGGGGAGCATGATGGAATCTTCTCTTTCTGTTAGCGCTGTTGCACATTTGGCGGTAGCTCATCCTAATATTCATTATTTCGATCTTGATGCGCCGCTTTGGTTAATGGAAGAGCCGGAAGGAATGACTTATTCGGGCTCAAAGGTAAACCTTCAATCGACAGTGAATAGTAAATCTTAGGAGAAGAGACTAGTAAACTACCTTTTAAGGGGGATATTTATGAAAAAAGTAGGAACTGCATTTTTAACAACTTTATTTATATTTTCATCGTTTACATCAGCAAATGCTGAAGAGAAGAAAGATAGTAAAGCGTTTATCGATGTATCTGCCGCAACACTTTGGACTGCACCTGATTCATTACGACCAATTGATGTGCCGAGTGCTACAAATCCAGTTGATTTGTGGAAGTGGACGAAATCGATGACACTTGACGAGAAACTTTGGTTAACAAATGCAAATAAATTAGAAACGCAAGCGCTACTCGGTCAAGAAGTAACGGTTGTTGATAAAAAAGGTGATTGGGTGAAAGTGTTAGTCCATGGTCAACCAACACCGCGAAATGAAGAAGGTTATCCAGGGTGGATGCCTGAAAAACAATTAACATACAATCAAGAATTTGCAGATAAAACAAATGAACCTTTCGTATTAGTAACGAAACCGACAGCGATTTTATACATTAATCCTTCTGAAAAACATAAATCGCTTGAAGTCAGCTACAATACGCGTTTACTACTATTAAGTGAAGATTCAATTTCATACCGCGTGTTGTTGCCAAATGGTCAAAAGGCATGGTTACGAAAAAATGACGGAGCGGTTTACCGTTCTCAAAATGATATTCCAACTCCGGCGGCTGATGATTTAATAAACACAGGAAAAATGTTTTTAGGATTACCGTATATATGGGCTGGTACAAGTGGTTTTGGGTTTGATTGCTCTGGATTTACACATACAATTTATAAATCGCATGGTATTACAATTCCACGAGATTCTGGTCCGCAATCGAGAAATGGAGTTGCAGTTGATAAAGAACATTTACAAAAAGGAGATTTAATCTTCTTTGCACATGATCAAGGAAAAGGAAGTGTTCATCATGTGGGGATGTATATTGGTGATGGAAATATGATTCACTCACCAAGAGCTGAAAGATCAGTAGAGATTATACCGCTAAATACACCTGGATATATAGAAGAATACGCTGGTGCTCGTCGTTACTTACCTTAAAAAATAGAGGGGGTTTTCAAATGAAAAAAGTTGTTCGTTACTCATTAGTTAGTACTCTATTAGTTTCTTCAATTTTAGTTGGCTGTGCAAAAGAAAAAACAACGACAAAGCCGAAAGATGAGAAGAAAGTATTACAGTTACTAGAAACGGGTGAAATTCCGTCGTTAAATTCAGGGAAAGTAACAGATGCAGTATCATTTAACGTTTTAAATAACGTAATGGAAGGATTATTCCGCTTATCGAAGAATGATGAAGTGATTGAGGCTGGAGCACAAAAATATGAAGTTAGTAAAGATGGAAAAACATATACATTCCACTTACGTGATGCGAAATGGTCTAACGGAGATCCAGTAACATCGCAAGATTACGTATATGCTTGGAAACAACTTATTAATCCAGATACGGCTTCTCAATATGCATACATTGCATACGATGTGAAAAATGCGGAGAAAATAAATAAGAAACAACTAGGGTTAGAGGAATTAGGAGTGAAAGCGACGGATGATAAAACGTTCGTTGTAGAGTTAGAACATCCTGTACCGTATTTTACGAAACTACTTATTTTACCGTCCTTCTATCCAATTAACGAAAAATATGCGAAAGAGCAAGGCGATAAATACGGTTTAGAAGCAAATAAAGCAGTATACAATGGACCATTTACATTATCTGATTGGAAGCATGAAGCTAGCTTTACAATGAAGAAAAACGATAAGTATTGGGATAAAAAAGAAGTAAAGTTAGATGAAGTAAACTATCAAATTGTAAAAGAAATTTCAACGGCGGTAAATTTATATGAAACAGATAAAGTTGATAGAGCTGTTATTTCTACAGAATTTGTAGATAAATATAAAAATAATAAAGAGTTAAAACAATATACAGATCCAGTTATGTACTTCTTCCGATTTAATGAAAATGTACCGATTCTTAAAAATAAAAATGCACGTCTTGCGCTAAGTACAGTTTTTGATAAGAAGGGACTCGCAGATTCATTTTTAAATGATGGATCGGTTGCAGCGAACTATTACGTACCAAAAGGATTTTTAAAAGGCCCAGATAAGAAAGATTTTAGAAGTACGGCTGGTGAGTTTAATAAGACAAATGTAAAACAGGCGAAGGAATATTGGGAGAAAGCAAAACAAGAGACAGGTACAAATGAAGTGACGTTAGAACTATTAAATTATGACTTAGAAAACTTTAAAAAAGTTGGAGAGTACATTAAAGAGCAGCTTGAGAAAAACTTACCAGGATTAAAAGTGAATGTGAAATTACAACCACATACGCAAAAATTAGCACTTGAGAAGAAGAAAGAATATGAAATGTCGTTATCACGCTGGTTACCGGATTATCCAGATCCAATGACTTACTTAGAAGTATTCCTTTCTGAAAGCAGTGTTAATAATACAGAATATGCAAACCCAGAATATGATGCGTTAATTAAGAAGATTAAAACAGAATTAGGTAATGATGAAAAAGCTCGTTGGAAAGCACTGCAAGATGCTGAAAAAATGCTACTGGATGATGCAGTAATTGCACCTGTATTCCAGCGTGGATTATCATACTTACAAAAGCCGTATGTGAAAGATTTATATGTACATCAATTCGGTCCAGCAACAAGTTTAAAGTGGGCAGATGTACAAAAATAAAGGATGAGTAAACAGACTCCACGTGTGTGGTAGTCTGTTTTTCTTATTTAAAGTTAAATAAATAGCTCGTGTTATAAATTACTAGTCTGTAAACAGAGATTGGAGGGGCATGATGTTTATGTTGGTAGAAAAGAAAGTAATAGGTACAAAAAGATTGTTCATGAGGAAATCAATTATAGAAAATGTTGATCAATTTTATAACATATTAAAGAAAGAAGCTGTTGGTAAATGACTTGCTTAATCAAGAGGAATGTCAAAAGAAGAAGAAAATGATTATATCGGACAACTTATATTACATTGGGGACATTATAACCTCGGGGTATGGTTGTTATTTAATAGTAAAATTGGAAAACTTTTAGAGTGTTGTTGTTTAAGAAAGGTAAATGAAGCGTGTGAAATAGAAATTATGTATTTATTTAATCCAGAATATCGGGGGAATTGATACGCATCAGAAGCAGCAAGGGCTTCCATTCAATATGCAATAGAGTCTATGAGTGTAAAAAGAATAATTGCTAGGGTGAAGATAGTAAATGGGAATTGATTTCATTACATTGAAATGACAAAAGGGAACGTAAAAAAATGGGTTGATAACAAATTAGAAATAGTGTAAAATTACACCAAATAACACATAGGTTACTTTCGGAGGTGGAGGAATTGAATAAAGAGCTTACAATCGAACTCATATCAACAAAAATAAAGTTAATTCGTACGGAAAAAGGATACACACAGGATAAAATGGCTGAAGTTCTTGGTATTTCAAAAAAAACGCTTGTTCAAATTGAGAAGGGACGAACAAATGCAGGATGGACGAATACCGTAGCAATTTGTGCATTGTTTAGGGATAGCGAGGTTTTACAGTCTAGTCTAGGAGATGATCCATTAGTAGTCATTACAACTTTAGCACATAAAAGCATGAACAACGCCAAACAGAAAACACTGGGAGGAAAAGTCTGGTGGAAACAAATTCAAGAAAAAGGTAACTATCGTTTACAACAAAATCTAATTAGTCAGCATTACCGTATTTTAGATAAACAAGATTATCGTTGGTTTAACTCGTTTGATTTAGAAGACGCAATCGGTCACCTTGAAAAATTAGCAGCAGACTCAGAAAATCAATAGACTACAATGACCCAAAATAAATAGGAGGAACTTACATATGCTCATCTTAAGTCTTCTTTGGATACTATATACACCCTATCTCGTATTATGCGGATTTGCGGGTGGGATTTATTTAATAAAAACAGGGGTCAAATATCATAAACTACTCGTGAGTATTATGGGATTACTCAGTGTTTCCTTTGTCGTACTGCCTTATATTTTTTGGGGGCTGGGCGTTGAGGGTAGTCAATATCTTGATATCCCAACCGAATTATACTGGATCCTATTTTCTTTAACGGGGCTACTATCAGGGTTTATAGGTTTACAGTCAAAAATTAAAGGCATACGCAATATGGGATTTATTATTTTTACTAGTGGAATAATCGGAGTCTTTTTCTATTATTTAATGTCTGTACCTGGTTCTATGTATATCAGATAGTTTTTTCTAAATTCGACTTATCTACTACTATATGATACTGAATTCAAAAGGATAGTAATACAGAGGAGATGTTATAGAGTCTCCTTTCTACTGTGGTCAAAATGATTGAGATCTTTGCTAATGCACGCCTGTTTAAATTTCTTAGTATTTAGTAGATAACGAATATCAAAGAGAGTATCATAAGAAAGCTGAATATAATAATAATTAATATACTCAACTACTTGGACACTTGTCTAAGTGGTTTATTTGTTATAAAAAACTGTTAAGTGTAGATAAATTTGCTAAATCAGTAGATAAAGCAGCTAAATCTATACATAAGCAAGCTCCGATGGTCGAAGGAGTAACAAGATTTGGTGAATATGGGGAGTTAGAACAGAAAGCGAGGTTTTGCATATAAGCATGATGTTGATTATAGTGGACGTATATTATCTCATTTTAAATTTAATATATCACCTGATGGATTATAGACATTATATATATTTTTTCATGTCTTAAAAATAAAATTATTAGTAAAATTCCAGTGTGAAATATATGTAGAATCTTGTATAATTAACGTGTTTCTATGGAAACATTTTCTTGCGCTATTTATATAGAGCTTTATAGAACAAGGGAAGAAATACATACATGTATATAATAGATAAATAGAATGGAACATGTATAGAGAAAAAGGAGAAAAAAATGACGTGTCAAAAACAAGGGTTACAATTTAATCGCGATAGAAAGAGGAACAAAAAATGAAAATGAAGCATGCTTTTGGTCCCATAATTTTAGCATGTGTGCTTTTTTTCATTATCGTACTAATCCCATCAAAAAGTTTAGTATCAATTATTAGTGATAAGAAAGTAGAAGATGCGGCAACTTCCTTACAAAAAGAAAAGTTACAAGGTGTTTTCTTGCAGCGGAAAATGTTAGAGAATTCGCAGTATTTACCGATGTACGGTTCATCTGAATTTTTACGAATGGATGCATACCATCCGTCTAATTACTTTAAAGTAAATCCCGCGGGTTTTACACCATATTTAATCGGGATTGGCGGTACACAAAGTTTAGCTCACATATTAAATATGACGTCTACAGTGGATGAATTGGAAGGTAAAAAGGTAGTCTTTGTTCTATCACCACAGTGGTTTACAAAGACAGGGGTATCACAAGGGGATTTTACTAACAATTTCTCAAAGCAACAGGCATATCATTTTATTTTTAATGATAAAATAAAGGTAGAAATGAAGAAGCAAATTGCGAAACGACTATTAGATTATAAAGTTGTTCAAGAAGATGATATATTAAAAAATTCATTAGAAGGTATTGTGTATAATGATACAAAACATAACATAAAAGCAGGTTTAGTAAAACCACTTGCTTATATGCATCGAAATATTTTAGATCATAGAGATTTATTTAACTCTTTATTTAAGATTGAGCCGATGAAAGAAAAGACAAATGTGGGACTACGTTCAATTTCTTGGGTAGATGCACGTAAACATGCGGAACAAGAAGGGGAAGCGGAGTCTACTACAAATACATTTGGAATTGAAAATCCATACTACTATAAACATAATTTAAAGAAAAAATTAAAAGGATTAAAAAACTTTAGAGCGAATGAATCATATGAAGAATCACCAGAATATGATGACTTGCAAATTGTTTTAAATATTTTTAAAGAGAAAAATGTTAAGCCGCTCTTTATTTCTGTACCTGTAAATGGACCATGGTATGATTACGCTGGTTTCCCTAAAGAACGCCGAGAAGTGTATTATAAAAAAGTTCGGGAACAAGTTGAGAAAGCAGGATATCCAGTAGTCGATTTCTCTGGCCATGAATATGATAAGTATTTCTTAAAGGATACAATTCATTTAGGTTGGAAAGGCTGGATTTACTTTGATGAAGCAGTGCAAAACTTTTATAATGAGAAATAAGTTAAGAGAAAAAGGAACGGCTATAAGCTGTTCCTTTTTTAGTACAGAGGATTTTGATGTGGACAATTCGGGAATGCATGTATATCTTGAATTTGTCTAAAATCATAATGCTTCATTGCGAACTGAGCTTGGTAAAGGTATTCATAAACATATAATTGACCATCATGTGCTGAACATAATACACCAGAAGTTCCTTGCCCATTAATAAAGGAAATGCCTATAGGGCGTCCAATTAAGTAAGGTAGCTTTTGTTGCCAATGCATAGGGAAATCAATCCTTTTTGAGATAATATACGAAATCAATGAGTGAATTGTTGCTTTTCCACGTAAATCTTAAGTTGGAGGTTTTTTATGTAGTTTCTAGAAGTTATATATGAATCGGTTATAAGTGTGAACGAGGAAGGAATGAATTATGGAGAAAGAAAGTATTCTGGAAGAAAAGTTAGGTTTAATAGAATGGTGTCAAACATTTAAGTGTGTAACTCATGATGTATGGTTTGAATCTTTTAGAAAAGGTTCATGGGGAATTGCAGATGTGATTTCACATTTTATTGTTTGGGATGTGTTTTTAATAAAGTATAGAATTCCATACTTTATAAGTGGACAATCTGTACCAAATGTTCCAATAGATGTTGAGGAAATGAATAAGGGAGCAATGAAATATGCGAGATCTGGTATTTCAAAAGAAGAACTATTAGATCAATTTAGTGTTACTCGTAAAAAATTAGTAGATCAAATTGAGCGAATTCCTACCCAATATTTTGATAATGACTACCAATTTGGCACTAAAAAAGTGAGATTAAATAATTACTTTTCATCACTCATTCAACATGACTTAAAGCACAAAGAAGAAATAATGCAATTTCTAATATATAATCAAGCATATAATAAAAACCGCTATAATTCTGAATGAATGTATAGCGGTTTTTATTTGGGATTTTAAGCAAGATTTTTACGTTTTTTTGTCCATTTTTTAATGACAAAGTATAAAAGGATAAGTACGACACCACCGATTGCGAATGATTTCACATACGGTCCAGCAATATCATTAATATTCTCCCAGTTTTCACCTAGTTTTTCACCTAAATAAATGAAAATGATAGACCAGGGGATGATCGCAAGTGCTGTTAATGTAGTGAAACGTAGTAAGGGCATTTTTGTAATACCAGCAGGAATTGAAATCGCATGGCGTACTACTGGAATGAAGCGCGCTGTGAAAATTACGCCAGTTCCGTAACGATTAAACCAATCTTCAGCAGCGTCTATTTGTTTTTTATGTATGAAAATATATTTTCCGTAACGTTCTAAAATAGGGCGTCCACCGTATCGTCCAATCCAATAAATAAAGATTTGAGCAATAACACCGCCAATTGTACCAAATACAACTGCACCTAAAAATGAGATACTACCATTGAAAACTAAGTATCCTGCATAAGCAAGGACAATTTCACTTGGAATAATCTCAATCATAAGTCCAAGCATAATGCCCCAATAACCTAATCCTTCAAAAAATGTTAATACTGAATGAATAAAACTACTTACCATTTGTTGCACCTTCTAGTTTATGAATTTTTGAATAGGTTAACCTTTTATTTAATAATATAAAAGATTAACTATATGTAGATTATACCTTATTTATATAAAGGATTGCTATTTCAATTCTTTTATGTCTCTCATAAGTATTATAGCAAAGGAAATAAGCCCAGTTTTCTTGAAGAGATAATGAAAGGATTATTAAAAATTTCTCATAAAAAAATAGGAGCATTTCTGCTCCTATTTTTTATGGCTTCACATCTAAGTTCTGTAAAAATAACGTTGCTGTTACGTAACGTTTCGCTAGCATTTGTACATAAGCGGTATGCACAGATAATGTCGCAATAATAATGGCGTTACGAATTGCTTCGCGTTGCTCGTTATTAATTTGATCGAACTTGCTTGCGATTTTATCAGCTTTTTCTTTTACGATATTTTCAATTGTATGAACTGTATCTGTTGCATTTAGTTGTAAGCAGTTCCCTTGGTTAAGTTCTTCAAATAGAGAAGAGTATGCTACATATAAATGAACAGGATTGATTAAATCATCACTTCGATCAGCTGGGTCATTAACGATTAGGCGTAATAGCTTACGAATGGATTCAAAATCAAGTGCTGTTTTTAAATCTTCGACAATGAATAGTAAGGCTGCTTGTTCAATTGAATATTTTTTCCCTTTTTGAGGAGAGCCAATCATTTCTTTTATATCTCGTTTCACCCAGTTTTGCATAGCAGTTACAGAGAAACTTGTGTTTTCGATCTGATTGCCAAGCGCGACTATTTCATTTAAAGAAAAACCGACGTCTGTATCGTCAATTTTAATCAGTTTTTCGAAAATAGGTGAAAGTGCGGTAGTAATAAAAGCAGTTACGCTTTGTCCGCTTTCAATATCTTTTTTATGTGACTTTGCCCAAGCTTCTTGTAAAATACCGAGAGGCTTTTTCGTATTCCATCCTCTTAATGATAGAAGGAGGGTTGCCATTTCGTTTCGTGTGAGATGAAATGTTTCCATCTTTTCACCTCCAAAATAATAAAAAGTTCTTATGAACTTATAATATGTTTTGTTTCATTTAAAGTCAATTCAGTTTTGCTTAATTTTTCCTTTGTCACTAAACTGTTGGAAGTAAATAATACTTGCATATTTCGACAAAAGTTCATATAATGAGTTCATAAGAACCTTTAAATGTTCTTAAAAATAAATCTATCATTCTGAATTTACTAGAAAGGTAGATTTCACATATATCTATATAAAAGGAGAATGGATATAATATGTTGAAAAAACTTGTAGCAGTAATGACAGCATTCATGGTGATTTTTGGGGCTAGTAGCTTTATGTTCGTAGATCATGCGGCAGCGAAAAGTTACAAATCTGGTAAAAAATCATTTACACCAAGTTCAGGTCAAAAATCAAAAGTTGATTTAAACAAAAAAGATTCAAATGTAAATTCTCAAAAAACGACTCCAGATTCAAAAACAAAAGCAACAAACACAGCACCAAAAAGTAATAAAGGAAGCTTTATGAAAGGTTTATTACTAGGTGGTCTTGGTGGTTTACTAATGGGTAGCTTATTTGCAAATATGGGAGCTCTTGGTTCTGTATTAGCGTTTATGGTAAATATGTTAGTAATGGCTGGTATCGTAATGTTAGCAATTCGTGCATTTAAATACTTCAAAGATCAACGTAAGAAAAAGGCAGATGAAGTAGCATGGAAACAATAAAAATTTCTGAACAAGAACTTATCAATGCGCTTTGCGTATATATCGCTGAAAAAAGACAAGTTGGTCCAGAAGAAGTTTTAGTTGAACTCATGTATGACGATGACTACGGATTCTCTTCTGAAGTAGAGGTAAATGGTCGCCAGCAAATTTTAATCCAAGCGAACTTAATCGAAGCACTACGCTTATTGCTTGACAGAGAATATAATGTCAATTCATTTGCGGCAAGATTACAACTTGAATTAGATGATGAAGAAGGTATTTACGCATTAGCGAAATTTAATAAATCAGATGAGTAGGAAAAAGAGCTGTTGAGAGTAATCTCAGCAGCTCTTTTTAGTATGTGCATATGCAAGGGAATAATCACGCCAAATTTCATTCATTTTGCGTCTACCGACATCAATCATCGGGTTAAATTGAATGGCAGCTTGTTGACGTACAGCATGTACATGTTGGACCGCCTGTTGCAACTGTTGTTCAACCGAATGGGATATTTTATTTGCTTGTTTTACAATTGAATATCCAGCAACAGTTCCTTGTGCCATTGCGATTTTCCCGCTTTCAATGCCAGTTATATTGCCGGCTACAAATAAACCTGGAAGAGGAGTTTCCATTGTTTCGGAATGGAGAGGAACGTGTCCGCCTAATTCCAGAATGTAACGGAACGGACAGCCAGCTACAGCGGCTAGCTCAGCAAGAGGATATAAGCCGCCGGCAATACAAACGAAGTCTGCCTCATATATTTGTTCCGATCCAGTGATGATGTTCCCTTTCGTATCAATATTAGCAACGCGTACACCTTCAACTTGATCTGTTCCGATAATTTCAAGTGCTGCTTTTCGAAGATGAAGAGGTGTGCCGTTTATTTTCATTCCAATGTTTGGATAGAAGGTTAATCCAGCTTGTTTAGCCCAATTATATTTCATTAATTTACTACCTATACGTAATAAAGGTGACGGGGCAAGGTGTGCAGCATGTAATAGAGAATTTAAAACTTCCTCTGGTTCACCAGCCTTTCGACTTAATTCACTTTTTTCAGGAAGTACGATATGTTCAACTTTAATGCCTGCTAATTGTAATTCATTTAAGATAGCGAATGACAAAATGTTAGCACCAATAATTACTCCTTTTTTTCCAACTTGAACGCGATGAACATTTGTCATTACTTGTGCTGCCCCAATCGACATGACTCCTGGAAGTGTCCAACCAGGGAGGGGGATAGAGTACTCAGCAGCGCCAGTAGCAAGTAAAACGAACGATGCTTCTAACGTACCGATATTCGTATGTACGAACCAAGAATTTTCATCTTTATCTAAATTGTAGACGGAAATACCGCATCGGATATCAACTGAAAGTGATTCTGCTTCATCACGAAGTCGCTTCGATTCTTCAATTCCGTTCCACCATTCTCCAGAAGGCTCTTGATGCAATTGTCCTAACAATCTTCCGCCAGGTTTCATAAATTCATCAATAACAAGTACATTTAGTCCAAAACGAGCACAAGAGATAGAGGCTGATAAACCCGCTGGTCCGGCTCCGATAATTATGACATCACTCATCGCTTTTTCACCATCTCTCTTACGATATTTGGATGCTGTTTACCACTATCAACAATCATATCTTTTTCTACAACAGTTAAGCATGCTCGTACGTTTGCTTGATTGTTTACGGTGACGCGGCATTCAGAACAATGTCCGATATTACAGTAAATACCTCGTGGCGTCCCGCTATCTTCATGCACTCTTAATGTTCTTATTCCGTTTGCAAGTAAAGCGGCCGCAATCGTTTCATGTTCATATGCTTCGTATTGTTGACCATTAAATTGGAAAGTAATGTGCTTATTACTATTTAAACTCCCTAAAATAGGGTGATTTGTAATTCTACTCATTTACTTTCACCTACCGATCCAAAAGTAACTGCGCGCACTGGTGGTTGATATTTTAATGGGATTTCATTAGTAGTTACGTCGGGATTTGCACTTTCGATCATTCGATCTATCATCATTCTACATGTGCGGCCACCGCAAAATCCCATGCCAGCACGTGTTCTTAGTTTTAATTCTCTTGCCGAGCATTTATATTCAGCGATTGTCGATTGAAGTTGACCGTATGTAACTTCTTCACATCGACAAACAATTAAGTGATCTTTATTCGTCATATGTATTCCTCCTCTAGTTCGGTTTGCACAAATTATTTAATGCAAAAACTATGCCAATATAGAGGAGTGATGTTTTATTGTAACCCAAGTTTTTTTAAACGGTTATATAAAGTGGCTCTCGTAACACCAAGCTGTTTCGCGCATTCTAATTTATTCCCATTCAAAATGCGTAAAGCCCTCTCAATGACTTTTTTCTCATGTTCATCCATCTCTTCTTGCAAAGAGAGAATTGTATTATTGTTGCTGAGCAATAGGGAATGAGCCGCATGGTCGTCTAACGTTTCAGTTGTATGAAATGGTAAATATTCTTGTTTTATAATACCGTCAGTCGCAAATACGACAAGTCTTTCAACAACGTTACGAAGCTCGCGAATATTACCTGGCCAATTGTAATGAAGTAGTTCATGCATAATACTGGAAGGTAAGTCGCGAATTGGTCTGTTATAGTTGATTGAAAAATCGTTTAAGAAAGAGTATGTTAATTCGATAATATCTTCGCGTCTTTCGCGTAGCGGTGGAATATACAAGCTAACTACATTGAGGCGATAGTATAAATCTTCTCGAAACGTACCTTTTCTCATTTCTTCTTGTAAATCACGATTTGTTGCAGCGATAATACGGAAATCAATATTAATCTCCTTTTCTCCACCAACTCGGTAATATTTTCGTTCTTGTAGTACGCGCAAAAGTTTTACTTGCATATCGAGCGGCATTTCTCCAATTTCATCAAGGAATAATGTACCGCCTTGCGCGAGCTCTATTTTACCCTTTTTTCCTTTACTATTTGCACCAGAAAAAGCCCCGCGCTCATACCCGAATAATTCGCTTTCAAATAACGCCTCTGGAATGGCACCGCAGTTAATCGAAATAAAAGGTGCCTTCGCTGCCTCACTTGCTTCATGAATTGCTTTCGCAAATACTTCTTTTCCAACACCACTTTCGCCGAGTATTAAAACAGTTGATTTCACCGAACAAACCTTTCTAGCTAATTGTATTGTTCTTTGTATAACGGGGCTTTTTCCATTCATTGCAAGAAAAGGATCGGATTCATCTTTATACTTTGCTACTTCTTGTTCTAAACGGTGCATTTCATGTGACATATTAAATAGTTTTTCATTTAAAGCAACTTGGTTTGTCACATCAGTTTCTGAGACGACCGCTCCGATAATTTCATCGTTACAGTAGACTGGGTTTGAATTGATTAATACGAACAAATCTGGCCGAGGCTGATGGAACTGAGCGATTATACTTTTTCCGTCATGTAATGATTGCAAAATTTCCAAATCTTTATAGTCAAAAAAACGAGTGATAGGTTGTCCAATAATTTCAGTATGCTTGACTGAAAAAATCTTTTCGGCGCCATCTGTCCAAGTACGAACACGTTCTTTATCATCGATGACTGTAACAGAAGAATCAGTAGTTTGTATTACGGTGTTATAAAAAGATTGTAGTTCATAGTAAGACTTAACAAGAAACGGAATGATTTGCTGAACCGTTATACAACATAAAGGATCTTTATTTCCATTCATTATGATAACGACTAGTTCATTGGAAAACGCGTTAATTAAAGTGGTGAATGAGTCATCTTCATATATAACTGCGCAGTTATATATTTCTGTAGTAGAAGGTCGGTAATAAAATTTTTCGTCAACTTGTTCAATGGGGTGCATGCTGTATGTACGATCAATGGATAAAGTTTTTAGAAATTCTTTTATTGTGGGAAATGAGAATGCCATATTGTCCTCCTGTTATGTATAAAAATTTTGACAGTGATAAAAAAATAATACACCTATTTACGATAAATTTAAAATATTTTTACAAATAAAAATATTATTTATAAAAAGTGTATATATGTAGAGTTGGCACGTCAATTGCATAAAAGAAAGTGAGAGGTTTAGGGGAAGGAGGAGTATTTTGTGAGACACTGCGACGTTTTAATTATAGGTGGTGGAATAATAGGATGTTCTATCGCTTATTACACTTCAAAATACGGAAGAGACGTAACAATCATTGAAAAAGGAGAATTTGTCAGTGGGACGTCTTCACGGTGTGACGGGAATATTTTGGCTATTGATAAAGACCCAGGGTTTGATAGTCAAATGTCGTTAGTAAGTCAAAAGTTAGTAACTGATTTAAGTGAAGAGTTAGAGCATTCATTTGAATATAGGGCACCAGGAAGTATTCTCGTATGTGAGTCAGACGAAGAAATGGAAGCTGCGCAGCAATGGGTAAATCGGCAAAAAGAAGCTGGATTACCGTTTCGAATGCTCGATAGGCAAGATATAAGAGAAGAATCACCATTTTTCGCAGATGATTTATTAGGCGGGTTAGAATGCGCAACGGATTCGACTGTAAATCCATATCTTCTTGCTTTTTCACTTCTTGCAGAATCGAAGAAATATGGTACGAAAGCTTTTAATCTTACGGAAGTAAAAGAAATGAAAAGAGATATAGACGGTTCCTTTATTGTAGAAACGACAAATGGGACGTTTAATGCAAAGCAAGTGGTGAACGCAGCTGGTGTGTGGGCTCCGAAAATCGGAAAAATGTTAGATGTGAATATACCAATTGAGCCGAGAAAAGGGCATATTATTGTAGCTTCAAGGCAAGAACACGTTGGCTGTCGTAAAGTAATGGAATTTGGTTATTTAATCTCTAAATTTGGTGGAAAACGAAAAGTGGATGCTTTAACTGAAAAATATGGGGTAGCTCTAGTATTTGAGCCGACAGAAAGCCAAAATTTTTTAATTGGTAGTAGTAGAGAGTTTGTAGGGTTTCATACAAGGATAAATAACGAGGTAATTAAATGTATTGCGAACAGAGCAATTCGTTTTTATCCGAAAATGGCGGATATGATGGTGATTCGTTCATATGCTGGATTACGCCCGTGGACAGAAGATCATTTGCCGATCATTTCACGTGTGGAACATATCCCGAACTACTTTATTGCAGCAGGACATGAAGGGGATGGCATTAGTCTTGCAGCAGTTACTGGGAAAGTGATTGAAGAGTTATTAAATGAAAAAGAAACAATCATTCCTATTGAACCACTTCGTTTGAGTCGTTTTACAGAAAGGGTGTTAAACGGATGAGGTCACAAAGAGTCTTTACGACGATTGATACACATACAGGAGGGAATCCAACGAGAACGTTGATTAGTGGACTGCCTAAGTTAAGTGGAGAGACGATGGCAGAGAAGATGTTACATATGAAAAAGGAGTATGACTGGATTCGTAAATTGTTAATGAATGAACCGCGTGGTCATGATGTAATGTCAGGAGCACTATTAACAGATCCAAGTCATCCTGAAGCAGATATTGGTGTTATTTACATAGAGACAGGTGGATATTTACCAATGTGTGGTCACGATACAATTGGTGTATGTACAGCTTTAATTGAATCAGGTTTAATTTCGGTAGTTGAACCGATTACTTCTTTAAAGTTAGATACGCCAGCTGGTTTAGTTGAAGTAAATATTTCTGTTCAAGATGGAAAAGCGAGAGAAGTCTCCTTTTGTAACATACCAGCTTTTTTACTGAAAAATATTACTGTAGACGTCGAAGACATTGGAACTGTAGAGGCTGATATTGCATATGGCGGGAATTTTTATGCCATTATCGATGCGAAATCAGTAGAGTTAGAGTTAGTACCAGAAAACGCATCTACAATCATCGATAAAGCGGTTCTTATAAGAAATACAATTAATGAGAAATTTGAAATCATTCATCCAGAGTATTCGTTTATACGAGGATTAACGCACATTGAATTTTATACAGACCCTACTCATGAAAGTGCACATGTGAAAAATACAGTTGTTGTTCCACCAGGAGGAATTGATCGATCTCCATGTGGTACAGGAACATCAGCGAAGTTAGCTGTATTATACGCAAATCAAAAAATCGAAATGGATGAAGAGTTTATTCATGAGAGTATCGTGGGCTCTCTATTTAAAGGCTGTGTCATAAATACGACATTTGTAAAAAATATTGAAGCTGTCGTAACGAAAATTACCGGTTCAGCTTGGCTTATGGGGATGCACAGATTTTTTTACAATGAAAAGGACCCACTTAAAGAAGGCTTTTTGCTAATTCCGCCGATGGAACATGAAACGGAGGATGTAAAATGAACATTCAAAAAATGTATACGGCAGTAGACGTACATGTAAATGGTGAAGCATTTCGTGTAATGAAAGATGTACCATGCAAATACTACTCCAGTTTGGAACAATTAAACGAGCAATTTTCAGGTGAATTAGCAGAAGAAATGAAGCTCTTATTAAATGAACCACGTGGTTTTATCGGTTTAAATGGATGTATTGTCGTTCCTTCTATTCATACGGAAGTCGATGCAGCTGTATTATTTTTTAATCATGAAGGATCCATTCCGCTTCATTATGGAGGCATTGTGGCAGTAATAACGATGTTACTAGAAAGCGGGTATTTAAAAAAGAGAGAGACGAATCAATACAAAATAGAAACGTTATCTGGCATATTTGTAGTCCATGCGTATGTAGAGAATGATGAAGTTGTATCTGTTTCTTTTGAAAGTAAACTATGTTATGTGATTGAGCAAAATTTACAAGCTGATAATATAAGTTACTCTCTCATTCAGGCAGATAAAGTATATGCAGTTGTAGAAAAGGATACGTATTCGCCAGAAATTCGTATTGAAAACATTTCTGAATTGAAAAAATGGGGAGAAGCTACACTTCAAACTATACAAAAACAGTCGTTAATAAAAAGACTAATTTTAGTAGATTCCACGCAAAAAGAAAAGAACCATATAAAGTCGATTACATTTCATGAAGATAACTTTATCGTACGTTCACCAGGTTTTGTTTCTACTATTGTGTCTTATGTTCATGCGTTATTTAAAAATGATTATATAGTGGATAAACCTTTTATAAATGAAAGTATATTTAATAGTTTTATAACAGTTGAAAAAGTGAAGAAGGAAGAAAAAGGTTACATTTTCCGTTTTGAAAGTAGAGGATTTATTACAGGTATGCAGACGTTTCTATTAGATCCTACAGATCCGTTTCCATCAGGATTTTTATTAAAATAAAATATGAGAGGGAGAGATACATATGAAAAAAATTAAAGGGGCATTTCCAGTATTAATCACACCGATGGATGAGTTTCAAGAGATTAATTGGAACGGTGTAAAACAAAACGTAAACTACTTTATTGAGCAAAAAGTGGCTGGCATTATTATTAATGGAAGTACAGGAGAGTTTGTTAGTTTATCAAAAGAAGAGCGATTTAAAATGGTAGAAACAGTATTAAAAGAAGTTGATGGTCGTATTCCAGTTATTGTTGGAACTGCAGCAGAAACGACGAAAGAAGCGATTGAATATACGAAACATGCAGAAGCGCATGGAGCAGATTGTGCATTAATTATTAACTCGTACTATTGTAAACCGAAAGAAGAGGAAATTTATTTTCACTTTAAAGAAATCTCAAACGCTGTAAATATACCAATTATGTTGTACAATAACCCGTTTACATCTGGTGTTGATATGAGTACAGAACTCATGCTACGTATTGGAAAAGACTGTGAAAATGTTACACATATTAAAGAATCTAGCGGAGATATTCGAAAAGCGAGAGATTTAGTAAGACAAGGCGAAGGTGCTTTTCAAGTCTTCTGTGGATCTGAAGATTTAGTTATGGAATCTTATTTAGTTGGTGCAACGGGATGGGTTTCAGTAGCAGGAAATATCGTACCGGGACTTGTTACGAAAATGTATGAGCATTTTCATAATGGTGAATTAGAAAAAGCTTGGGAAATAAACGACGCTATTTTACCTCTTTGCGAGTTTCTTGAAGGATCAGGAAAGTATGTGCAAATCGTGAAACGCTCAATGGAATTACACGGGCAAGCTGGGGGACCTTCACGTTATCCGAGACTCGGATTAACTGAAGAAGAAGATCAAAAACTTCAAACGATTATTTCAAAAATTGCAGCTCATGCGGCTGTTTAAATAAGGAGGAGAGCATATATGTTAACGAAAAACATTGAACTAAAACCAAAAGTGAAAGCGTTTTTAAATGAAGAAATTAAAATGTTTATTAATGGTGAATTTGTTCCTTCAATTAGCGGGAAGACGTTTGAAACATACAATCCAGCAACAGAAGATGTTTTAGCGGTCGTATGTGAAGCACAAGAAGAGGATATTGATGTCGCAGTAAAAGCGGCACGATCTGCATTTGAATCAGGACATTGGGCAGAAATGACTACCGCTGAAAGAGCACATCTTATTTATAAATTAGCAGACTTAATAGAAGAGAATGGAGAAGAATTAGCACAGTTAGAAGCTTTAGATAATGGGAAGCCATATCAAGTAGCACTGGATGATGATATAGCAGCGACTGTAGAAAATTATCGCTATTATGCGGGATGGGCTACAAAAATTATCGGGCAAACAATTCCGATTTCAAAAGATTACTTAAATTACACACGCCATGAACCTGTTGGCGTTGTAGGTCAAATTATTCCTTGGAATTTTCCGCTCGTTATGTCTTCTTGGAAAATGGGAGCTGCATTAGCAACAGGTTGTACGATCGTATTAAAACCAGCAGAGCAAACGCCTTTATCTTTATTATATACAGCGAAGCTTTTTAAAGAAGCAGGTTTTCCAAATGGTGTCGTAAACTTTGTGCCAGGTTTCGGTCCTGAAGCAGGAGCTGCAATCGTAAACCATCATGATATTGATAAAGTAGCCTTCACAGGTTCAACGGTTACTGGAAAATATATTATGCGTCAATCTGCAGAAACAATTAAACATGTAACATTAGAACTTGGTGGTAAATCACCAAATATCATTTTAGAAGACGCTGATTTAGAAGAGGCGATTAACGGTGCATTTCAAGGCATTATGTATAATCACGGCCAAAATTGTAGTGCTGGATCTCGCGTGTTTGTTCACCGAAAACATTACGAAACAGTCGTAAATGAACTAGTAAAAATGGCGAATAACGTGAAGCTTGGAGCAGGTATGGAGAAGGAAACGGAAATGGGTCCACTCGTATCTAAAAAACAACAAGAGCGTGTGCTACATTACATTGAACAAGGAAAAGCTGAAGGTGCTACTGTTGCTGCTGGTGGTGAACGTGCATTTGAAAAAGGTTATTTTGTACAGCCAACAGTATTCACAGATGTTACTGACGATATGACGATAGTTAAGGAAGAAATCTTCGGTCCAGTTGTCGTTGTACTTCCTTTTGATTCGACGGATGAAGTAATCGAAAGAGCAAATCGTTCGTCATATGGGCTTGCAGCAGGCGTATGGACACAAAATATTAAAACAGGACATCAAGTTGCCAATAAGTTAAAGGCAGGAACAGTATGGATTAATGATTATAACTTAGAAAATGCAGCGGCACCATTTGGTGGGTTTAAACAATCTGGTATCGGTCGTGAGTTAGGTTCATATGCGCTTGATAACTATACAGAAGTGAAAAGTGTTTGGGTAAATATAAAGTAATAGAGAGTCTAACTGTTAATGAATAGAGATACGGACAACTGGAAGTTTTAATAATAGTTGTCCGTTTTCTTATATATAAAATAGTTTTCTAAAGAATGATAAGGGGGATTTGGATGGAGCAATTAGTAGAGTGGTTAGTAGGACAAGTGTGGAGTATTGGTTTAGTTATTTTCGCATTAGGAGCAGGTGTGTATTTTACAATTGCAACTCGTTTTCTACAAGTTCGTTATTTTAAAGAGATGATTAAACTATTATTTGAAGGGAAGAGCTCGGAGACGGGAATTTCATCTTTTCAAGCATTTTGTTTAGCCTTATCAGGTAGGGTTGGGATAGGTAATATCGCCGGGGTCGCGACTGCTATCGCTTTTGGCGGACCTGGAGCTGTATTTTGGATGTGGGTAATGGCCCTTTTAGGAGCAGCGAGTGCATTTGTTGAATCAACATTATCTCAAGTGTATAAAAGTAAAGTTGGAAATGAATACCGCGGCGGTACACCATATTTCATTGAAAAAGGCTTAAAAATGAAATGGTTTGCAGTCATTGTAGCGATCGTTGTAACACTTTCATATGGCGTTTTATTACCAGGGATTCAATCTAGTAGCATCGCAGTTGGATTTGAAAACTCTAATGGGATTAGCAAATATATAACTGGTATATTGTTAGTCGTATTATTAGCAGCGATCATTTTTGGTGGCGTAAAGAGAATTGCGGGTGTTTCTCAAATGCTTGTTCCATTTATGGCAATTGGTTATGTAATTGTTACATGTATCGTATTAATTGCGAATGTAACAGAAATTCCAAGTATGTTCGCTTTAATTTTCTCTAGTGCTTTTGGTGTAAATGAAATGTTTGGCGGAATCGTCGGCGCAGCAATCGCATGGGGCGTAAAGCGGGCTGTATTTTCAAATGTTGCTGGTGTTGGAGAAGCGACGTATAGCTCCGCTGCTGCTGAAGTATCTCACCCAGCAAAACAAGGGTTAGTTCAAGCATTTTCCGTTTATATCGATACAATTGTTGTATGTACAGCGACAGCTCTTATGATATTAATAACAGGTATGTATAATGTTATACCTGAAGGGAAAAGCGCTATTGTAAAAAATATAGGGAATGTTGATGCAGGTCCAATCTATACACAACAAGCAGTTGAAACTGTTATGACAGGATTTGGACCAATATTTATTTCCATTGCTATCTTCTTCTTCGCATTTACAACGTTACTCGCTTACTATTATATCGCTGAAACAACACTTACTTATTTAGATCGTGAATTTAAATATAGCTGGTTAAAGCCAGTTTTGAAATTTGGATTTTTAATTATGGTTTATATCGGTAGTGTAGAATCAGCGTCGCTTTTATGGAATCTTGGAGATTTAGGAATCGGTAGTATGGCATGGCTAAACTTAATTGCGATTCTACTATTAAGTAAAACAGCATTAAAAGTGTTAAAAGATTATGAAACGCAGAAAAAAGAAGGGAAAGATCCAGTATTTGACCCTAAAAATGTAGGGATTGAAGGATTAGCATTTTGGGAAGAAAGAAGTAAAGAGGTTGAAAGAACAAACTCTAAAGAACAATCAGTAGTGGATGATAGTCTGAAATTGTAGCTATAATAAACTGAATTTTCATTCTATTTATCGGGGTATATTGCCTTCTTTTCATCACATACTACAATAGGTACAGATAATTTGAATGGAGGTAATAATAAGATGGAACACGAACAACATCATAGTTCAGTAAATGACGTTCTACATCATTATAAAGAAGGAATCGGTAGTTTTACAAACCAAATTCCTGAAATTGCTGAAACATATAATGCATTCACGCAAGCTTGTTTTCAAGAGGGTTCTTTAACAAAAAGGGAAAAACAACTTATCGCATTAGGAATTAGTCTAGCAACGCAAGATGAATATTGTACTGTTTATCATACAAAAGGTTGTCTTGATCAAGGGTGTTCAGATAAAGAAATTCTGGAAGCGTGTGGTGTATCAGCAGCATTTGCTGGCGGAGCTGCGATGAGTCAAGCAGTAACTTTAGTGCAAGAGTGTTTAACAGAACTGAAAAATCAAAAGCATTGAATAAAAAAACGTTTTAAACTTTATGTTTAAAACGTTTTTTATGTGAAATTAAATTTGTATTCACTTTAATATTCTATGTCTTCATAAATCGATTACTCTACATCAGAAAGAACTTTGTATATCTCTTACCAATTATAGATTCTAATAATTTCATCTTAGTATTTCATTGTTCCTTCGTTTAAAATTGATACAATGAAACAAAAGGGGGATTAGTAATGCGAAATTTAGTAATTGAAGAGATTAAGCAAATAAAAGGTGATGTGGAAGAGCTTTCTGACCTTTTGAAAACGGTTGTAGATGATGGAGCGTCAATTGGTTTTTTACCTCCACTGGAACAAAAAGAATCAATAAAGTATTGGCAAACTGTTATAGCGCCAGAAGTGATATTATATGTCGCTAAAATAAATAATGAATTGGCAGGGAGTATTCAATTACATTTAGTTACAAAGCCTAACGGAATTCATAGAGCCGAGATTTGTAAGTTAATGACTCATCCGAGCTTTAGACGTAATGGCATAGGGCGTTTACTTATGCAAAAAGCAGAGGAACGAGCGAAGCAAGAAAATAGGTCTCTTTTAGTACTAGATACGAGAGAAGGAGACCCTTCCAACAGATTGTATAAATCATTAGAGTATCAAGAAGCTGGAAAAATACCAGAATACGCAATATCTCCAAATGGTAGTTTGGATGCCACAGTTATTTATTATAAATTTTTATAAGTGATGATTACAATGCTATCATGCTCCAAATAATAAACTCCAATTTTTAACACCGTCTATATTTCTCTAGCGGTGTTATTTGAATTTGTTTAATGTACGAATTGAATTTGAGAAAGTTTTTAGAGGGTTATGTTTGCATGGTCTCTCGACTTATAATGGATGTAGAGAAGATGACTAGGCAACTATAGTTATTTTCGCTTTATTATGGGAAAGGGGATGACGAGATGAAAACGAAAGGTTTACAGAAGGTAAAGAAAGTTATATTAAGTGGTGGTATATTACTTACAGGATTGTTAACTTTCGGTTTTTCAGAAAAAGCTTCCGCTCATGGATACGTAGAATCACCAGCGAGCCGTTCTTATTTATGTAAACAAGGGGTAAATGTAAATTGTGGTCCGATTCAATATGAGCCGCAAAGTGTAGAAGGAATAGGTGGATTCCCACAATTAGGACCTTCTGATGGACAAATCGCAGGAGCTGGCCATTTCCCTGCTTTAGACGTTCAAACAGTTGATAGGTGGAAGAAAGTTACGTTAAACGGCGGAACGAATACATTCAAGTGGAAATTAACTGCTCCTCATAGTACGAAAGAATGGAAATACTATATTACGAAAAAAGATTGGAATCCAAATAAGCCGTTATCACGATCTGATTTGGATTTAGTACCGTTTTATGTAAAAAATGATGGAGGAGCTAAACCTGGAACTTCCGTAGCACATGTAGCAAATGTACCTACTGATAGAAATGGATATCACCTTATTTTAGCTGTGTGGGAAATTGCAGATACTGGGAATGCATTTTATCAAGTTATAGATGTAAACCTTGTAAATAATGGTTTAGCATCAAATATCGCGCTAAATCATGTAGTGCAAGTTCCTACATTATTTTAAATAAAATATACATTTCGATCATCTAATTCATTTTAGATGATCTTTTTTATGAAAAACGATGAAAAATATAGAAGAAAGTGCAATTATTTATAAAAAAATGGGCTTTAAATATTGTCATATTTGCTTCTTTAAGATATCCTTTTCATGAAGAGGTGGAAAACATGGAAAAAGTACTAGTTTTCGGGCATAAAAACCCAGATACAGATGCAATTTGTTCTGCAATTGCTTATGCAGAATTGAAAAAAGAATTAGGAATGAATGCTGAGCCTGTACGTTTAGGCGAAATCAGCGGTGAAACTCAATTTGCGTTAGACTATTTTAAAGTAGAAGGACCGCGTTTTGTTGAGACAGTTGCAAGCGAAGTGGACAACGTTATTTTAGTTGATCATAACGAACGTCAACAAAGTGCTAACGATATCGAATCTGTTCGTGTGTTAGAAGTTATTGACCATCACCGTATTGCTAACTTTGAAACAAGCGATCCTATTTACTACCGTTGTGAGCCAGTTGGTTGTACAGCTACAATCTTAAACAAAATGTACAAAGAAAACGGCGTTACAATTCGTAAAGAAGTTGCAGGTTTAATGTTATCTGCAATCATTTCAGATTCTTTACTATTCAAATCTCCAACTTGCACAGAGCAAGACGTAGCAGCAGCTCGTGAATTAGCGGAAATCGCTGGTGTAGATGCTGATAGCTACGGCTTAGAAATGTTAAAAGCTGGTGCTGACTTAAGCGGAAAAACAATGGAGCAATTAATCTCTCTTGACGCTAAAGAATTCCAAATGGGTAATGCGAAAGTTGAAATCGCACAAGTAAACGCTGTTGATACAAACGACGTTCTTGTACACCAAGCGGAACTTGAAAAAGTTATCTCTGCAGTAGTAGAAGAAAAAGGGTTAGATCTATTCTTATTCGTTGTAACTGATATCTTAACTAACGATTCTGTCGGTCTTGCGATCGGTAAAGCAGCAAACGTTGTTGAGAAAGCATACAAAGTATCTCTAGTAAGCAACACTGCTACATTAAAAGGTGTTGTATCTCGTAAAAAACAAATCGTACCAGTATTAACAGAAGCATTCCAAGCTTAATTCTATTGAGTACAGATAAACAGCAAGGACAAGTAGTCGGATTGGCTACTTGTCTTTTTATATCTCTAAAAAACAGAAAATTAGAATTTTAAAAGGAGGATTGTGTATGTTTAATGATTTGGAGAGTAAATTACAGTCACTATTAGAGCGAAATATTACTTCTGTTTCAGAATTAGAGAGTTGGCTTTTGGAGGAACTACGTGTAAATGCTGAAATAGAAGAGGAGATAACAAATAGTTTAATTTCCATGTATAGAGATACAAACAATAGTAATATACGTGATTTACATATATATAACCAAAATACAATTCAACCACTTTTAAAAAGATACAATGCAAAGTTTGACCAGAAATTTATAGATTGTCCGTTTTCTAATTTTTTAGATGAGCAGAAATATGGATTTATGAAAAAAGTAAGATTGGTGAAGAGTAAAATGTTTAATGAAAAAAACATTTCTCTTTCCGTTAAAGAGCAAGAGCTTATTACGAAGTATAGAGAAATAATGTCTAACATAACAATTAATTGGGAAGGTGAGCAGAAGACGTATGCATACGTTAAAGCAAAGTTAGATAACTCCAATAGAGCTATACGCGAAAAACCTTGGTATGCTTTATGCGAAGCAAGGAGTGTAGTGAAACCAGAAGTGGATCGTATTATGAATGAACTTATACAATTGCGGAATGAGATAGCTTTAAATGCAGGGTTTAATAATTATAGTGAATATGCTTTTAAACAAAAAAACAGAGATTACAGTATTGATGATTGCTATAAGCTCCATGAATCTATAGAAAAGTATGTTGTACCAATTTGGAAAAAGTTGGGAAGTATTTCTAAAAAGAATCTCGGTGTAAAAACGTATCGTCCTTGGGATCTTTCTCCATGTAATTTACCAAAAGTCCCATTCCAAAATGTGATTGATTTATTAAATGGTGTGGAAGAAATATTTCGAAAGACAGATTTATATTTTTATGAGAAATTTATTCATATAAGGAAAGCGGGATTCATTGACGTAGAAGGACGTAACAATAAAGCACCGGGAGCTGCCTGTTTTACCTTACCTCATAGTAAAGAGGTTTTTGTGTATTCTAATTTTAGTCCTTCATTTTATGCAATTAATGCACTAATACATGAATTGGGTCATGCATTTCATTTTTATAAACAATTTAACAATGATAGTAGCATGCAGGAAAGGTATCTTCGTGAAGAGGTGGCTGAACTTTATTCCCTCAGTCTTGAGTTACTAGTAATGGATAAGCTGAATGTTTTTTATAAGCAAGAGGATGAATATAAAGAAGTGCAACGAGTACAATTATATCGTAACTTATCTTTATTAATATCGTCAGTTGCAGGAGATGTATTCCAGCACTGGATCTATGCGAATCCAAACCATACACCAGAAGAACGTGATAAGAAATACGCCGAACTATGCAAAAGATATCAATATTCAACAGTCGACATTGCAGGATTAGAGGATGAAATCGGTGCAAGTTGGATAGAGTCATTTCACTATGTTCAGTTTCCTTTTTATAAAATTGAATATGCAATTGCACAAATAGGAGCAATGCAATTGTTTCAAATTTACCGGGAAGACACAGAAAAAGCGATTGCTTTCTCTAAAGAAGGTGCGAGTGCAGATTGGAATTTATCTATACAAGAAATATATGAAAAAACAGGTGTCACGTTTGATTTTTCGGAAGAAAGGATAGAAAGTACTGCAAGTGTTATTTTGGATTTGATTAATGAATTAAAATAAGGATAGCATTTGCTATCCTTATAACTGTTTGTTCGTAGATTTTTTCTTGTTTATATAAAATGTAATAATAGCCGCAATGAGGAAAATAGGTATAGCATACGCTTGCCCAACAAACAATTTCCAGCCAATATGATTATAGCCTTGGGATGATGGAGCAATCATAGCGATTATGCAAACAATAATATAAAGTACTAGTGCAGGGGTTATATTTTTCATTTGTTCACCTCCTTTTCATAAAATCATCACATGCATATTTGTATAATACATTATAGTTTGAGATAAAATATATGTTTTTCTAATAATTATGTAAATAAAAGGGTTGTTTTTAAGTGGAATAGAATAGGTGTATGTAGAATGATATAGGGGTGTTATATATAATGAACAATATACTAAACCGAATAAAGAAAGATGTAAATATGGATTTATTAAATGGGCTATGGACTGGTTTTAAGAGGGCTGCATTTGCATTATATGATGATGAACATGTGTATGTATTTCATCATCCTCTATTTTTGAAAGATAATGATGAGTATAGAGTTTTAAAGTGGGAGGAACAATTTAAAGGTGATACTTGTATTCTATTCAAAGATTATCCAACTGCCATCGTAAATATGAATAGATATAAAGATTATGCAAGTTTACTTGCGATTGTGGTGCATGAACTTTTTCATTGCTATCAATATTTGAATAAAGAAAGTAGATTTCCAAATGAATCTCTAGGATTTCAATATCCTATAATAGAAGAAAATATACAATTGCGAAATAAAGAACGAATTTGTTTATATGATGCGGTTCATTGCAAGTCACAAGCTGAGAAAAATAATTATATTAAGCAATTTATTGAATTAAGAGAGCAAAGAGCTAGATTTATGGGAGAAGAGTTTATAACATATGAGTATATGGTTGAAAGTATAGAAGGGCCTGCTTGGTATGTTGAAATGAATGCTTGTATTGCAGTATGTAAAAATGTTAAAAGCGAAACATTACGAAAATATAGCGGGCTTATTTTAGATGCATATGATGCTAATTATAATATTAGAAAGAGCTGCTATAGCTCAGGAATGCTTTTATGTTTATTATTAGATGAAATCCTCCCTGAATGGAAACCGAGCTTCTTTAATAGTGATAAATCGTTATATACTTTTTTAAAACAAAATATAAATGTGGATTTGAGTTTAAATATTGAAATGACAATAAGTAAAGAAACGAAGCAAATCCTTCATTTTGTTCAAAACGAAAGAGACAAGGATATTAAGCAATTTTATGATAAAGAAGGGTATCATTTGTATATTGTAGGAGATATAAAATTAAATTCGTTTAATCCAATGAATGTAATTTTAAACGGAAATAAAGCATTACATAAAACCTTTTTAAGTGTAAATATACATAATAAAACATATATGATAAATCAGCCTGTTTTAGCATCTTTCGAAGAAGATTTTAAAAATATGACACAAGTTCATATCATAATGAACGAAAAACCGAAAGAAACAAATAATGGTTGGAACGTTTTTGGGGTTGGAGAAATAGAAGCTGCGTATGAAGAAGTAGAGGGTTCTATATTTTTATATTTAAAAAGTTAGAAATGAGGTAAGAAAAAACGATGAAAAGGTTATGCATAATTCCATGCGGAAAGAAGAAAATTTGGGATAAGTATCGTGATTACGGACCGATGGAGGCAAAAGATGTATATATTAGCCCATTCGGAAAAGCATGTCAGGCGTACGCAACTATGTTTTTCGAGAATTGGGTTATATTATCGGCGAAGCATGGATTTTTAAAACCAAATGATATTGTACTAGAAAACTATGATCTTGCCTTTGATTCAAAGAGCGATGAGATTATTAGTATTGAACAATTAAAACAACAGATGATTGAAAAAGACTTGCTTCAGTTTGATGAAATCGTCTTACTTGCAGGGAAGAAGCATAAAAAAGTAGTGACACAATTGTATCTAGAAGAAATCATTACGTATCCGTTAGAAGGATGTAAAGGAATTGGGTATATGTTGCAGAGGTTAAAAGGGGCTGTGGGGGAAGGGAGAGAGTTATAGCCAACTTTTAGTTTGAGCCTTTCAGTTTATATATATTGTGTGTGAAAAAAGAAAACACGTATGAATTTAAAGCCTAAATATTGGGGTTTTTTCTTTGTAGTATTTACTTTAAAGAGATTTGGAAGGACTAACAGAGAAGTATAACATTTATAACTATACTTATAAAACTAGAATATAGACTAGCAAACAAACCTTTTTCTACTCTTAACCATAGAATATGATGAATTCTATTTAGGAGGATGCATATTCATGGGGAATCATTGTAATTGTAGGCGTTCATTTTGGGACGATTTAATGTTTGGAAGATGTAGATGTAAATGCAGGGAGTGTAACGAATGTCATTGTAAAGAGAAACCGAAGTGCGATTGTGAAAAATGTAATTGTAAAGAGAAACCGAAATGTCATTGTAAACATGAAGGGTATTAATAATAAAAAGAGTACGTTAAGTACTCTTTCATTTTATAAGGTTATATTCCATCTTCAACCGATTTTTTTACAATTTTCCATTTATCTTGTTTTTTAATCTTTATAGCTACATGAGTTCCAGTAGACTCCTTATAAAAAATATATCCATTATTTGCGTTCACATATGTCAATGGTTCACCTATGCAATCTCGTGAACAAGATGTATTGATAATCTCAATTAAGGATAGTTCGCTCGGATCAGTCCTACTTGCATCTATAATAGTATCAAGGTCTGTTTTACGATAACCTTGTAAGTTTACATGGGAATTCTGTTCAATTTCTCCTGTAATACTAGTATTCATTACTTCAACTGAATTTTTCTTTTCTTGAAGAAATCCGTTTTCATAAAGTAATTTTGTATATCCAACCCATGCGATTAAAACTAGCATGATAAACATACTACATATTTTAAGTGTTCGAAGCCGTTTACTTACAATTGTTTCTGAGTATTTCATTCAGTTTAATCCTCCAATGTTTTTAATTTAAAGTATGCTTGGATACATATATTTAGAAGAGGATGAAAGGTAACTAGTTCTGGATTCAAAAAAGAAAACATCTGAAATTAGATGTTTTCTTTTTTGAGTGATTTTCACTATCTGTTCGTTACTTGTTTCATAAGTGGTCTAATTTCTTTAACGGGTGGTTTTTTATCATAGGCATCAACATAAGAAAAGTAGTAATTTAAATTTCTAAGAAGTCCTTTTCCTATTTTAGCGCTTAAGAACGGAAATACTTGTCCAGTATAATCATCAAGTGATTTACAGTAGTATTTTTCATCTAAATATATACTGTATTTACATGTTAGTTCTACTAGTGAGTTACCTTCAGCATCAAATACTTCCTTAGAATCAATAATGTCTATTAATGCAAATTTTTCATTCAGATATACTTTCTTCTTTTTCTCGTGCTTATTTGTAAGGATAAATACGAGACCAATGGCGTTAATCAAACTATTTCCTCCTATAAAAAACGGATATTAATAAAATATATCGATATACGTTAAATGTAAAGAGGACAGGAGAAATATCATTGATAGAAAGTTTAATAAGCCGATTTGTTTTTTCAAATCGGCTTATTGTTATTGAAACACTTGCGGAAATTGTTTTACGATTGCATTTGTTATCATGTCAGCCATTTCTAATGCTTCTTTTTCAATTTTATCGTACAATTTTACTCCTGCTTCATAATCTTTATTTAGAAAGGCAAGTGCTTCTGCTTTCGTAAGTGCTAAATGTTCATAAAACATTTTTCTGAATTCTTCCTTTTCTATATATGGGTTGATGCTTGTTAGAAACGCAACAATTTCATCACCGTTAGCGTACCATTTTTTTTCTATAGCGGCAGCTGCATTTTGGTCACCAGCTTTTGCGGCTTTAACAAGATCTGCTGCAATTACTAAGTGATCTTTAATTAATGCACTATATTTTTTCACTGCATCTTCACCATAGAATGGTTCAAGAGATAGTCCCATATGTGTTGCATTTTGAAGAAGCCGTCCAACAGTAACGTTTACGTCAGGTAAATTGAAAACAATACTTATAATAGCTAATCTCGTCCAAGCAACGTGTTGTTCCCATAAAGAACGCATGTAACCTTTTAAAAAATTCTCGTTTTTACTAATTCGGTAGTTACGTACAGATACATCAAAGTTTACATAAGGATTATGATAGGGGGAGTAATATGATTGCCAATATGAATACATAAATAGTAACACTCCTTTGAACATGTATAACTCAAAGTATGATGAAAATTTATTTTTAGTTACGTGTCCTAGATTAATTTCAAAAAATGATATGGAAAAAGATGAAGAATTTTATTGTGGTATATATAAATAAATTGAATTTAAAGTAAAAGAGGCTCTGCAAGGGAAGTTGCAGAGCCTCAAAAGGGTATTGCCGAGATGTCGGACTCGACTACGTAATATTATCATAAAATTCTATTAAAAAAACCTGGTAAATGTGTCCAAATGAAAGTCAGTCTTTAATAAAGTCAAAGGGACCTGCTTCCCGCGGCAGGTCCCTTTAACTAGATAATGTCGATGAGCAAAAACTCATCTGGAGTACCTTTATAGTAACAAGTGAAATTCGTTTTGTGTATTGAGAAAAAAAGATTTACTTTATTAGATGTTAAGAACTTATATTTTACTTCCTGTTATTATCATCATTTGTTGTGAGTGGAGTATGGTTATAAAATGGAGAAAAGATTTACAATCACATCTAAAAGTGTACTGAAATATATAAAAATCAAAAAAGACCTGCACAAATAAGCAGGTCAACTTAAGGGGTTTATCCAACAGAATATCTCATATGTTAACAACTGTATTGTAGTATGTCTATAAGGTTCATATTGAGAAATTTATTATGAATGATATATTTCGCACGTGTATTAATGTTTAAAAAGTTGAGAAAGAAAATGAAAAAGCTTTCTATAAGAAAATAATGGTTGGTACTTATAATATGATTCATATTTCCATGCATCATTATTTGAGAATTGGAGTTGGTTCGGTACTGTTTTCTGTTTGATGGAACTAATATTACGGTGCTTCATATAGTAACCTCCTGAATTCATATGTATAAGATTAGTAGTATTCAAGGAGAATTAATAAAATGTGTATTTATTTTGAAATTCGTTATAGTTGCTAATCAATCTCTAAAACGTAAAGAAGCATAAAATAATGAAAAAGCAGGCTGTTAGTTATGCATTCATCACTTTCATGACGCATAAGAGATGATATAATAGGAGTAGATGAAAGATAAAGAAAAGCAGGTGACTCTTTTTTGTTTACAAAAGCACAAGAACTTTTAGCGTCTTATTTCGGTTATTCTTCATTCCGAAGAGGACAAGATGAAACAATTAAAAATGTATTAGATGGGAAAGATACAGTCTGTATTATGCCTACAGGTGGTGGTAAGTCAATTTGTTATCAAATTCCCGCATTAGTATTTGAAGGAACAACGTTAGTTATATCGCCTTTAATATCACTTATGAAAGACCAAGTAGATACATTAGTACAAAATGGTATTTCGGCTACTTATATTAATAGTTCTATTTCTATTACAGAAGCGAATCAACGAATTCAATTAGCGAAACAAGGACATTATAAGTTACTTTATGTGGCGCCTGAGCGTCTTGATTCAATGGAGTTTGTTGATCAACTTATCGATATGAAAATCCCGATGATTGCAATTGATGAGGCGCACTGTATTTCGCAGTGGGGACATGATTTCCGTCCGAGTTATTTACATATACATCGCATATTAGATTATCTTCCAGAAAAGCCGCTCGTATTAGCATTAACTGCTACGGCAACACCACAAGTTCGTGATGATATTTGCAATACGCTTGGAATTAATCAAGAAAACACGATTATGACAACGTTTGAGCGCGAGAACTTATCATTTTCTGTTATTAAAGGACAAGATCGTAATGCATATTTAGCGGATTATATTCGTCAAAATCAAAAGGAATCTGGGATTATATATGCAGCTACTAGAAAAGTAGTTGATCAGTTGTATGAGGATTTAATGAAAGCGGGAGTTTCTGTATCAAAATATCATGCGGGTATGAGTGATAACGATCGAAATGAGCAGCAAGAACTCTTTTTACGTGATGAAGTAAGTGTAATGGTAGCGACATCTGCATTCGGGATGGGTATTGATAAATCGAATATTCGTTACGTTATTCATTATCAACTGCCAAAAAATATGGAAAGTTATTATCAAGAAGCAGGACGTGCTGGCCGTGACGGATTAGATAGTGCATGTATATTGCTGTATTCTTCTCAAGATGTGCAAGTACAGCGCTTTTTAATTGATCAATCGACCGGAGAATCTCGTTTTTCAAACGAACTTGAAAAATTGCAAAATATGACTGATTACTGTCATACAGAACAATGTTTACAATCATTTATTTTGCAATACTTTGGAGAAGAACCGAAAGAAGATTGTGGCCGTTGCGGTAATTGTACAGACGAACGTGAAAGTATTGATGTGACGAGAGAATCACAAATGGTTCTATCTTGTATGATTAGGACGAACCAAAGATTCGGAAAACAAATGATTGCACAAGTACTAACGGGATCTAAAAATAAGAAAGTCATTGAATTTAATTTTCATACTTTACCAACGTACGGATTACTATCAAATCGTAGTGTAAAAGAAGTCAGTGAGTTTATTGAGTTTCTTATTTCAGACGAGTTAATTGCAGTTGAACATGGTACGTATCCAACATTAAAAGTAACAGGAAAAGGGAAAGAAGTGTTACTTGGTAAAGAGAATGTTTTACGCAAAGAACGTGTAGAGACAAGACAAATTGTTCAAGACCATCCTTTATTTGAAGTACTTCGTGAAGTACGTAAAGAAATTGCACAAGGAGAAGGTGTACCTCCATTCGTTATTTTCTCTGATCAAACGTTAAAAGATATGTGTGCAAAAATGCCGCAAAGTGACTCTGAACTTTTAACTGTAAAAGGGATTGGTGAACACAAACTTGTGAAGTACGGTTCTCATTTCTTGCAAGCAGTACAGCACTTTATTGAGGAAAACCCAAACTATGCTGAAACAGTTAAGACAGAAGTGGTGACAGAGCGGAAAAAGCCAGGGAAAGCTTCAGCAAATTCTCATTTAGAGACGTATGAAATGTATAAACAAGGCATTGATTTAAATGAGATTGCAAAAGAACGTAACTTATCAAGACAAACAATTGAAAATCATTTAATTCGCTGTTTTGAAGATGGAATGGAAGTAGACTGGAACAGTTTTGTTCCTGCAGAATATGAACAGCTGATTGAAACTGCAGTGCAAAATGCTGATGGTGGTCTGAAATCGATTAAGGAACAACTTCCGAATGAAGTGAGTTACTTTATGATTCGTGCTTATTTACAAATTAGAAAGTAGTGACATGTAAAGGGGATAGGGGTTTTATGCATCACGTTTTTGTGTATGGCACGTTAAGAAAAGAGCAAACGAATGCTCATTATATGCAAGGTGCAACATGCATTGCAGACGAAGCATGGACGTATGGGGAATTATTTGATACAAACGAAGGGTATCCAGCCATGACTTATTCGAATGAAGAAAAGGTGTATGGTGAAGTTTATGAAGTAAATGATGAGATATTGCGTAAGTTAGATGAACTAGAAGAGTATACAGGTAATGCGGAGACTGATTTATATGATCGAATCACGCAAACAGTATATGCTGCTGATAGGGAAATAGAGGCATATGTGTATATCGCTCAAGATAAAAAGATGATATTGAAAGTGATTGATTCTGGAGATTGGGTGGAGTATCAAAAAGAAAAATAAGAGTAACTAAAGAGTAGATAGTGGAATAATCCATTATCTATTTTTTATATTTACACTTTTAAAATTCTTATTATTTTGATAAATTGTAAATATAGGGAAATAAAAAGGAGGATTTTTCATGGGTGTCAGAAATTTAGTTTCTCAACTGTAGTAGAAAAATAACGTACAGGAGGAGAATAATAATGAACGAATTAAATGTAAAAGAATTTTATAAAAAACAATTTGAATTACTAAGCCATGATATAAATAATGAAAATTGGTTACAGGAAGTTGCTGAAGAAATTCAAGAGCAAGTGGGATATCCATTTCAGACGATGTTAGAACTAGGTGCTGGAAATGGCGGGTTTGCAAGAGCGATGTCTAATTTGGATGTAAAAATGACTACGGTTGAGCTTGTACCAGAGTTAGCTATGTTTGCTAAAGAACATTCTACTAACGACATTGTGATTCATTGTGCTGACTTTTATAAAATTAACTTTGAAGAAAAGTTTGATGTTGTTAGTTATTTAGACGGATTTGGTGTAGGAACAGATGAAGAACAATTGGTTTTATTAAAACGAATCCATAATTGGTTGAAAGATGATGGGTGTGCACTTATTGATATTTATCAACCATTATATTGGGAAAAAGCAAATGGACAAGAAATGCCGATTTATTCTGCAATGCGAAAATATGAATATGATAGTGAAAATGCTAGGATGCTGGACCACTGGTGGGAAATAGATTCTTCAAATGATATCGTGACACAATCTTTACGTTGCTATACTATAGATGAGATTAGTAATTTATGTGCAGAGGCTCATTTCAGTATAGTTGGGATTTTCCCCGGGGGAGCATATGACTTCGAAGAGAGAAAATATAAAGAGCAAGCGTCTTTAAATGAATGTTTATCATATCGTATAAAAGTAAAAAAGAGTAAGGATTAAATTCCTTACTCTTTTTTGCTTGTATAGTGTGAATATTTAATTGTCGTTCTTTTTTTATTCTTATGGATCTTAGTATGATCCCAATTCGAAGAAATAATACAGTAGCAACGACGTCTTAATAGACAACTAGATAAGAAATTGGAGAGTGTGTAAGGGGAACTTAGTTAGATAGTATAAAGTTCTTTTAATCAATAGATAATAGCAGCTATTGTATAAATCACTTTATTATATGTGTAGTTGTATGATTTAGATGTTATATATTCTTATAATGTAAAAATATCATTTGAATTTCGATATTAGAAAGGTGAAAAATAAGTTTTTTCGGAAAACTTAAATTAAAATTGTTGACTTTATAAATGGATTTTTAATACAATTATGTTTCGACTGAAAAATTAGAACGGACAGGAGGGAATCATCAAATGAACAACATTTTTAACGAAGAATTACAAAAAATGAAAGATACATTAAGTACGATGGATGAACAATTGGATCAGCTTGAAAAAATTCCAGTTTATTATGGCGATGATTTTAAAGAACAAATTCTTGAAAGTATGAGGGAGTCTAATAGACAAAACTTACGTATTGGTGTACAAGAGCCGTACTTTGGAAGATTAGATTTTCAGGAGGATGGCAAGGAAGACGTTATGCCGATTTATATCGGTAAAGTAGGTGTTTCGGATATAGACACGATGAAACCAATCATTATTGATTGGAGAGCGCCTGTCGCAAGTATGTTTTATTCATTTACCGGCGGTGAAGAATTAGCATTTTATCAATCACCAGACGGATTAGTAGAGGGTGATGTTTATTTAAAGCGAAACATATCCATTCGAAAAAGAGAACTAGAACGTGTTGTTGATACATATGTGAAAGGAAATGAAGATGTATCGCATGCTGATGATTTTCTTCTATATCGACTAGGTGAAAATAAAGATAATAAACTAAAGGATATTGTTTCGACGATACAATCGGAGCAAAATGATATTATTCGTGCGGAAAGAAACTTACCATTACTAATTCAAGGGGTTGCAGGGAGCGGAAAAACAACGATCGCTTTACATCGCCTTGCTTTTTTAATTTATGAATATCGTGAACAGTTAGAAGCTGAAAGAATGATTGTATTCGCTCCGAATAGTTTATTTTTAGACTATATTTCGAGCGTACTTCCTGAATTAGGTGTAGGGAATATTAGTCAAACAACGTTTTCAAATTGGGCATTACATACGTTAGATGATTCGGTGAAACTAAAGCAGACAGATGAAAAATTAAAAGAAGCCTTTTCTATTAATCGTGATGAAAGAAAGGTTATGCTTGGTAAATTGAAAGGTACACTGAAATTTAAGTCCTTTATTGAAGAGCGA
Organism: Bacillus sp. MN7755; assembly: GCF_054771475.1. Taxonomy (NCBI): domain Bacteria; kingdom Bacillati; phylum Bacillota; class Bacilli; order Caryophanales; family Bacillaceae; genus Bacillus; species Bacillus sp. MN7755. The sequence continues at coordinate 96,521 of NZ_BTRL01000021.1, read as the reverse complement.
ATGGTTGAATTTGAAAAAGAACTAGTGCCAACAAGTGATTTTGAGGCATGGGATAAAGCTGTTATTCCAGTGGAAGATATTAAAAAGTGGATGCAAGTGGAATATAAACATTATCCATTAAAGAAAAGAAGAGAACGTTTACTCGGCCGAATGAAACGCTGGATTGAAATTGAACTGAAAAAGTATGGAGAAACTAACGAGAAGAAATTATTAAAAAAAGAAGCGACAAAGAGATTGAACAGTTATATGAAGTTTTGGCCGAAAATGAGCCCACTTTCAATATATAGTTCAATATTGAAAAGTAAAGAAATACTCGAAGTATTACCTGAAGAACTTGTTAGAGAAACAGAAAAGAATTGTCGTAAAAAAGAAGTGTATGTAGAAGATTTACCCGCTTTAATATACATACATCACCGCATCACAGGTATTGAAATTGGACAAAAGTTTCATCACGTCGTTATCGATGAAGCGCAAGATTTCTCGCCATTCCAAGTTTATGTATTGAAAGAAATTACACTAGGTAATTCTTTTACTATATTAGGTGATTTATCTCAAGCGATTTATGATTATCAAGGGATTGAAGATTGGAGTGCTTTTAAGGAAGTCTTCCAAGAAACAGGTTATTATGAACTGACGAGAAGTTATCGCTCTACAAAAGAAATTATAGAATTTGCGAACGAAATAATTAAAAATGCAGAGATTCCTGTAGGGCTTGCAACGCCAGTTTTCCGTAGTGGAGAAGAAGTAAAAGTAATTCATACTGAAGATCAGTTTACTGAAATTGTGAAGACATTAAAACAGCTTCAAAATGCAGATGTGAAAACAATTGCGGTAATCGGAAGAACAGACGATGAATGCCGCGATATGTATGAGAAATTAACAAATGAAGGATTGTCTGTAAACGTTATTGAAGCAGATCAAAGTAAATATAAAGGTGGCATTTCGGTAGTACCTGTATACTTAGCCAAAGGGTTAGAATTTGATGCTGTTCTACTCATTGATGTTGATGAAGAACATTATAAAAATACGAAACATGATGCGAAGTTATTGTATGTCGGATGTACAAGATCGCTTCATGATTTATGGATTTTCCATAGTGGGGAAGCATCTCCTTTAATTAAGAAATAAAAATTCAAGAGGCTTTTCTAGTAATGAATAGGAAAGCTTCTTATTTTATAAATATATAGGGGAAATGATAATGATTACAAAATTAATAACAAAAAGAAATTGGGAAATCGCAAAAACAACTGGAGAAATTAATGAAAAATCACTAATTGAAGAGGGATTTATCCATTGTTCATATTTAGAACAAGCTTTAAACGTTGCACAAAAACATTTCATGCATGAAGAAGATGTTTTATTACTGACAATTGATCGATCCTTAGTGAAAGCAGAAATAAAATATGAACTTGCTTCTAACGGCCAAGAGTATCCGCATGTTTACGGAGCAATTAATATTGATGCAATTATTGATGTTGTTCCATTTTCTAAAGAAAAATGGGAATTTATATTACCAGAGGTACAAAGATAAGAATGTTATATATAAGTTAGTGAGAAAAGCACAAATCATATAGTTTGTGCTTTTTATTATCCGTTTTTTGGTAAAAAATTGTTGTTTTTGTCACAATTATACTGTACGATACATAGTATAAAACATATACTGTATGACATATAGTAATAAAAATGAGGTGAATACATGGATGCTTTATTAAATTCATTAATTACTGAACTAAGAAGAGGCACATTAACATTAGCGGTTTTAAGCCAATTAAGAACGCCGCAGTATGGATATTCACTTGTCCAATTATTGGAGCAATCAGGGATTACAATTGATCAAAGTACTTTATATCCACTACTTCGCCGATTAGAAAAGCAGGAGCTAGTGACGAGTAGTTGGGATAAAACGGAGAGTAGACCTCGTAAGTATTACGTTTTAAGTGAATACGGATTAGAGATATTTTTGCAGTTAAAAAAGGAATGGATAAAGGATTCGAAAGAACTTTATAACTTATTAAAGGAGGAGGACAAGAATGAACTTGATTGATATTTATGTCGAGGAAGTAGCGAAGAGATTACCTGAAAAAAATCGTGAAGATATTATTCTTGAACTACGATCAACAATAGAGGATATGTTACCTGATGATTATAATGAAGAAGATGAAAAAAGAGTTCTTGAAAAATTAGGAAGTCCGGTTTCGTTGGCTAATGGGTACTTGGATAGACCGATGCATTTAATTGGACCACGTTATTTTGATGTATATATGACATTATTAAAAATGATCATTCCAATTGCAGCCGTTATCGCACTCATTGCAATGGTTGCAGAAAATTTTATAAGTTATAATGGTGATCAAGCGGTATTAAATATTGTTTTACAATTGATAGGTAAAGGTGTAGGAGAAATACTTGAAGTGGCTCTCCATGTATTTTTCTGGTTAACACTTGTATTTACTATTTTAGAAAGAACAGATAAAAACAAAGATACCGAGCCGTTGACGACAAGTTTAAAAAAGTGGACGCCAGATGATTTGAAAAACATTTCGCATATTTCGAAGAAAAAAGCAATCTCCAAGTTTGAAGTTTTTGGAGGGTTAATGTGGACGGCAATATGGGGTACACTTTATTTTTATGCGAATCATCTCGTTGGCGTATACAGTGGTACGGGAAGTGGATTGAAGTTTGTCGCGCCGACGTTTAATCAAGATGTGTTACTTCAGTATTGGCCAATCGTTGTGATGATAATTGTTTTTGAAATAGCTATATCTCTTTATAAGTTAGTACAGGGACAATGGACGACAAGATTGGCAATTGGGAATGCTCTTCTTCAAATAGCTGGAACAATAGTATTCATTGTAATTGTAGTAAATCCGCACTTGTTTAACGAAGGATTTATTACGTTTGTGGCAAATGTGTTTACTATTTCTCCAGAGGAATTTAAAGCATGGTTAATTGGTGGAGGTATTCTCATTTATATAGTATCTGCTGCATTAAACATTTATGATGGCTTCCGAAAAGCTAGTGTTCGTGTAACGAATAGGTAGTTAAAAAGATAACGTATATGAAAGGAAGAAAACAATGATAAGGGAAGCAATGGAAACAGATGTAACATATATTTTAGATATTTATAATGATGCGATACTAAATACAACAGCTGTATATGCATATAAACCTGTAACCCTTAAAAATAGAATAGATTGGTATGAACAAAAAAAGGCTGATGGCTATCCGGTTTTTGTATACGAACAAGATAATAAAGTAGTAGGATTTGCGACATTTGGTCCGTTTAGAGCTTGGCCTGCTTATAAATATTCAGTTGAACATTCTATATACGTTAAAAAGGAATATAGAAAATGTGGGATAGGAAATTCTTTAATGAAAGAATTAATTACAATTGCAAAAGCAAGGGAATATATGACTTTAGTTGCTGGAATTGATGCAGATAATGAGAAAAGTATTGCCTTACATGAAAAATATGGATTTGCTCATGCTGGGACAATCAAAAAGGCTGGCTATAAGTTTAATAAGTGGCTAGATTTAGCTTTTTATCAATTGGAGCTTAGTGGTCCTAAAAATCCTTTAGAAGAATAGAGGTTTTTCGTAAAAATTTATCTTTTAGGTAGCAAGGAGTAATTCATGCTGCCTTTTTCTTATTGTAATAGCCGATTTAATCTGCTAAAAAGGATTTTTAAATTCTATATTGAATTATTAGAAGGTGATAAAACGATATGAAATGAGGGATGAAAATGGAAACTGTCATTCGAAAAATGAAAGAGATACACTCTGATCATGTTGGGATAGCTATTTATTCTACAAAAAGCAATGGTATAGTTGCTTCATATAATAGTGAATTAAATATTCCGTTAGCATCGGCAGCAAAAGTAGTAATTGGATTTGTAGTAGCGCAAATGGTGAAGGAAAATAAACGTAATTGGAATGATATACTTCATCATGTTAAATTTAATCCACATGAAGATAGTGCGCAGTTATATCCACATTTACAAGGAAGAAATACTTTAACACTTAGTAAAGCAGTTGAAGTAATGATAGCATGTCATGATAGTTACGTTGCACAGTCAGTTGTAATGTACTGTGGTGGATGGGATGCTGTGAAAATGTATGCTCAAACGTACTTTTCAAAAATTCATATACAAGAGGACGCTAGAGATGAGAAAAACATTGGAGAATTAAATGAAGTTCTTTCACTTTTAGTACATATTTTTCAAGGTTATAAATCAGAAGCAGAATTATGGGAACCAATTATTAGCGGCATGGTAAGGCAGCAAGGTGAATATGAAGGAATACATTCATATCACTTAGCTCATATGACAGGTGGACTATCTTCAGCTACAATAAATATTGGAATAATAGGAATATTTAACGAATTCCCGTTTCTTTATGTTATTGGGGGAAAAGACTTACCTAATCGACGTGAAAATAAAGAGGTAGATAAAGTTTTTGCAGTAGCTTTGAAGTACATATACAAAGAATATAGTGAAATTATGCTAGGAGTTATTGATTGAAAAGAAACTTAAAGACATCAACAATCATTATATTAATAGTAACAATTATCGCCTTGGAAGTTGGAATCGCGATTTACGATCACACTTTATCGTTAGATACAATTTACTTTGCAGCGATCCTCATTTGTATTGTATTACTTTTTGGTACACGTATTTCTAAAGAGAAAGAAAGTACATCGAAACAAGGGCGAAGAAAAACAGCTCTTCTATTTTGGACATTTATTTTACTGTCTATCGCTTCTTTTGCAGTTATAAGTTATATAAGAATAGGCTATGTTTCTGTGCCCGGGATAATTGGTTTTTCATGCTTTGTTACATATGGTGGATTCGTATTTATTAGTATTTTAAAGAGGAAAAGTAAAAATTAAAGGTAACTTACTAAGTTGAAAGGAAGGAATATATGAAACACATAGAGAATGGTACTCGCGCTGAAGGAGAATACATAAAAAATAAAGTCATTCAATATAACATGTCTATTTTAAATGATGAAGCGAAACAGCCGATGGAACAAGTAAGTTTCGTAGTGAAAGATGAGGATGGAAAAATCTTTGGCGGGGTAACAGGAACGATGTATTTTTATCATCTTCATATAGATTTTTTATGGGTTGACGAATTGGTTCGTCATGATGGTTATCGCAGTCAACTATTACATAAAATCGAAGACATCGCGAAGGAAAAAGGTTGTAGATTAATATTACTAGATTCATTTAGTTTTCAAGCACCAGAATTTTATAAAAAACACGGCTACCGAGAATATGGTGTTGTTGAAGATCATCCTAAGGGACATAGTCAACACTTTTTAGAGAAGAGATTATAGTAATAGTATTCTACAAGGAAAATAGATTTTAAAAGTATCACTAACAAGGTGATGCTTTTTATTTTGTTTATAGCTACTACTCAATCAGATGCAATTATGGGAACAAATAGTAAGATTCGTATAACAAAGATTTTCTTTTTTATCGGAAATGAGTTACTGTCTTTGTAGAAGAAACTAGTCGTATTTACTATATGCACTAACAAATACTATTGAATTTTTAGAAGGAGAAGAGCAATAAGACGAGCACTGAATATAATAATGATAAAGGAGGTGTTAAGTTATGGGTTATATTGTAGATATTTCGAAATGGAACGGTAACATTAACTGGGATGTAGCAGCTCCCCAACTAGATTTCGTAATCGCTAGGGTACAGGATGGCTCAAATTATGTAGATCCTTTATATAAAAGTTATGTTCAAGCAATGAAAACAAGAAATATTCCTTTTGGTAACTATGCATTCTGCCGTTTTATTTCAATTGCTGATGCGAAGAAGGAAGCACAAGATTTTTGGGATCGTGGTGATAAGAGCGCTACAGTTTGGACAGCTGATGTAGAAGTGAAAACAATGGATGACATGAGAGCCGGTACACAAGCTTTTATCGATGAATTACGCCGACTAGGTGCTAAGAAAGTTGGTTTATATGTTGGACATCATATGTATGTGCCTTTCGGTATGGCGAACGTAAAAAGTGACTTTGTATGGATTCCTCGATATGGTGGTAATAAACCAGCATATCCTTGTGATATTTGGCAATACACTGAGACTGGTAATGTACCTGGTATCGGTAAATGTGATTTAAATCAATTAATAGGAAATAAGCCACTTTCTTGGTTTACTGAATCAGTACCAAAACAAGAAAATGTGCAAGCGCAAGTTTCAAAACAAAACATTATCCAATCAGGTGCTTTTTCACCACATGAAACTCCAGATGTTATGGCAGCGTTAACTTCTTTAAAAATGACTGCTACCTTCATTTTACAATCAGATGGTTTAACATATTTTGTTACTGAACCCACTAGTGATACGCAATTAAACGCAATGAAAAGCTGGCTTGATCGAAAAGGTTGGTGGTATGAAGTTAAATAATAAAAAAATAACTAGCTACTATTTGTGCAAAAAAAGAGCCGTCCAGTTTTTTGGAGGGCTCTTTTTTACTATTCAAATAGCTTATTCATTAAATCTTGTATTTCACGTCTTCTTTTATCTGTTTCGTCTTTATCAATTGTATACGTATCATCCTCTATTATAAGAACATCACCCTCTTTTGCAGTGGAAGGGAGTTTGGATTTTGGTACATCAATTGTTACGTTATTCACTTCAATAACTGCTAGTTCGCCTTCAAAACGGTCAATAATACCTCTTTTCATAATTATCTCTCCGTTCTTACAGAAATGCTAGAACCATCACTATTAATAGTTACAGTTCCATTTAAATCGGTTCTATATACCTTAACAGCCATTGCATTTAACTTTGCTAAAGTTTCCTGTGTAGGATGGCCATATCGGTTACCTGCACCTGCACTGATCACAGCGATACTTGGTTTCACTGCATCTAAAAATGTTTGAGAAGAAGATGTCTTACTTCCATGGTGACCAGGTTTTAATACATCGGATTTTAGGCTGGAACCGTACGTTACAACCATATCTTTTTCACTTTTAGATTCAGCATCACCAGTAAATAAGAAAGATTTGCTGCCATGTGTTACTTTTAATACAGCACTCCACTCATTTAGATCGTTACCGTATTCTTTAACAGGAGCTAAAAATTGTGAGTTTAAACCATTGATTGGTAAAGTTACTCCAGATTTCGCTTCTTTAATAGTTAACCCTTTGTTAGCTACTGCAGTTAAAAAGTCTTTAAACGTTTGTGTCGTATGACTCACTTTAGGTGCGTAAACGTTTTTTACATTTATAGCATAAAGCACTTCATCCAATCCGCCTACATGATCGGCATCAGGATGAGTGGCAATCATATAATCGATAGTTTGAAATCCTAATCCTTTTAAATAATTTGCTACAACTTTACCTTTTCCGTTATTTCCACCGTCAATAAGGATCGTTTCTCCACTTGGAGATTTAATAAAAGTAGCATCACCTTGTCCGACATCAATATAATGAACTTCTAACTCTCCTTTAGGCTTAGGAAGAGCAGGACGGAAATTTGGTTCTAATACACGAGCCAAAAATGCAGCGAATTGTTCACGAGTTACTTTTACACCTGGACCAAATGTACCATCAGGTAATCCAGTGGTAATATTATTTTGTGCTAAAATTTTGACATAATTGTAACCCCAGTGATTAGATGGAACATCAGGGAAATTGACGTCAGCACCTGTAGGCTTCAAATCAAAAGTTTTAACTAAAACTTTTGCCATTTCTGCACGAGTTAATGAGCGGTCAGGGAAATAGTTTGTTTCGCGTTGTACAATGTTATTATGTGCTAACTTATGTACAGAATCATAGTAATAGATACCTTTGGCTACATCGGAAAAAATATGATTATAACTAGATGGTTTTTCTAATTTTAATGATAAATCTAGCATTAAGGCCATTTGTCCACGAGTTACATCATCGCTTGGCTTAAAAGATCCATCTGGCGTACCTTTAATGATACCTTTATCCGATAAATAGTTAATTTCTTTAATTGCCCAATGATTAGATTGGACATCAGGGAAAGATTTGGCACTTGTAAGATTTGGAATGAACAATGATAAAATCATGACAAATGCTGTTAGTAATAAACTAAACTTTTTCAAAAAATCGCCTCACTTAATGTATTTTTTACCTTATTAACTTTACCATTTCTTACAAGTAATTCAAAGTTTAATAGATAAATATCCCATTAGTAATTGTTTATATTCACAAATTCACCAATTTTAAATAAGGTAATTTAATAGAGGGGATATGAAAGGTAGTGAAGAACTGTTTATATTGCAATTGTAGAATCTATATTATAAATTAATCTTACGAAGGTTTGATAACAGGGTGCATTCCAGAACTATATAGTGAAAGAAGGAAAAGTATATACCAAGAGAAACTGCACTGTTTAGATTCTTTTGAGGAATTCGCTGAAATCACATTGTAGTTACTTAATGAGAAGTGCTAACAAATATGCAAGCGAACTTGCTAATACCAAATTTAATTATTCATAAAAGTAATTATAATAATATAAATTCTATTCAATGGGGGGAAAGAAAATGTACACGTATAAATTACAACATGATCAACCAATCTGCGCAGAAAAAATAAAGAAACTTTACGATTCTGTCGGTTGGTGGCCAGAAAGAAAAGAAAACGATATTCAAAAAATGTTAAAGAATAGTATAGCTATTGGGGTATGGGAAAATAACGAATTAATAGGATTTGCTAGAGTTGTTTCTGATGGTGTTTTTCGAGCGTACATAGAAGATGTTGTTGTACATGAGAGTGTAAGAAATAAAGGTATTGGAGAGAAGATGCTTACAATGTTACTTGAAGAGATACCTCATATCGATATTGTGAGCTTATTTTGTGGAGAGAAATTTATAAAGTTTTATGGTGAACAGCAGTTTCAAGCGACGAAACAAATTGTAATGCATCGTAATCAAATAGTGAAAGAATAAGAGGTGACAATTAGAATGATTGCAACAAGAACATATTGTTTATCAAAAAGAAAAGCGACAGAAGATTCTCCTGATGGTTGGAATGCAACATGTATGAGGCTTGATAATAAAATATTTGCGATATTGAACTATGAAGAAGGTGAAAAAGCGGCAATTACATTAAAATGTGATCCAGAAATTTCAATAAGAATAAGAGACGATTATCCAGATACAATCATTCCAGGATATCATATGAATAAAAAACATTGGAATACAGTGTATATTAATAAAGTTGTAGAGCAGGAGCAAATTAATAAGATGATTGATTGGTCGTATGATTTAGTTCTACAGTCATTTTCAAAGAAAAAGCAGCAAGAGTTATTAGATTAATATGTATAAGGGGTGGATGTATTGAAAGACACGATTAAAGGTACATATGATAAATTAGCGAGTACATATAAAGAAAACCTAGATGTGGCAAATCCATATAATAGCTATTACGAAAGACCAGCGATGATGGAGATGATACCAAAAAAGTTAGAAGGGAAGAGTATATTAGATGCTGGGTGTGCAGCTGGATGGTATACTTCTCAATTTGTAGAGAGAGATGCAAATGTTACAGCAATTGATGTAAGTTCTGAAATGATAAAAGCTGCAAAGGAAAGTATGGGTGATAAAGCAACGTTTCTTTGTCATGACTTGCAAGAAGTATTACCGTTTGAAGATAATACTTTTGATGTAATTGTAAGTTCGTTAACTCTTCATTATTTAGAAAATTGGAATCAAGTATTTCAGGAGTTTTGCCGAGTATTGAAGCCAGGCGGAGAATTTATATACTCCATTCATCATCCTTTTATGGACTTTACAAAGTTTCCTTGTGAAAATTATTTCGAAAATCAATTATTAGTAGATACTTGGGTTAAACCAAATATTACAATAGAAGTTAGCTTTTTTAGAAGGTTACTCCAAGATATAATTAATGAAACAACAAATTATTTTTTGTTAGAAAAAATGGTAGAACCGAGGCCTGTTGAAAAGATGATAGAAGTAAACGAAAAGTCATATCATTATTTAAATACAAATCCACATTTTCTTATTATGAAAGCCATTAAAAAATAGCTAGTAAAATAATTATATTTTACTAGCTATTTTGCAGTTTTAAATGATGAATTAGGAGTTTTGAAATGAATACGAAACGAAATAGATTACTATACGCAATGTTTACTATCATTGTTATTATTTTAGGGCTTAGTTCAAGAAAGTTTGCTTTTGTGCTACCGGCTCTATTAAATGATTATTTAGGTGATGCTTTATGGGCGTTAATGATTTTCACTGGATTTGGATTTTTATTTCCTAAAATAAAAACGAGGAAATTAGCTTTTATTAGTTTAATGTTTTGCTGCGGGATTGAAGTGAGCCAATTATACCATGCTGAATGGATAGATAGCGTTCGTGCAACGACTTTAGGTGGACTTGTGTTAGGTTACGGATTTTTATGGAGTGATTTATTGGCTTATACAATTGGTATTGGGATTGGAATGTTTTGTGAGTTTTTGTTACTGAAGAAATAAAAGATGTAAAAAGGGGTATTTATGAAAAAAATTATATTAATCGGTTCTGGTGGTTCAGGAAAATCTACATTAGCAAGGCAGTTAGGAAATAAATTAAATATTAAGGTGCATCATCTTGATGCACTATTTTGGAAACCAAATTGGGAGGGTGTTTCGAAAGAAGAGCAAAGAACGGTTCAAAATGAATTAGTTAAAGAAGATGAGTGGATTATTGATGGGAATTATGGCGGGACAATGGACATAAGAATGAACGCAGCTGATACAATTATCTTTCTTGATATTCATAGAACAATATGTGTTTATCGTGCTTTTAAAAGGATTGTACAATATCGGAATAAAACAAGGCCGGATATGGGGGCTGGATGTAAAGAAAGATTTGATTTGCAATTTTTCAAATGGATATGGGAATACCCTAAAACGAAACGACCTTCAATTTTAAAGAGGCTTAATCAATTGAATAAAGATAAAGATGTTATTATTTTAAAATCTTCAAATGAAGTAAGACAATTTTTAGAGAAGTACGATACCATAAATAGCTAGATTATAAAAAGAATGAACATGGGGGGAAAGGATTGAATAGATTCATTGGCCAGGTTAATTCTAATATGGTGAAAGTTCCAGCGGGAAAAGTAAAATTAAGAGATGATCGAATTAAAAAAGAATGGCAAGTGCAAATAAAACCATTTCTTCTTGCAAAGTATGTTGTAACGATGGAATTATATTATGCTATTACAAATAGTACATTTAATGATTATAAAAATAGCAATAAGCCAGTTGTAAATATTTCATGGAATGATGCCGTTATGTTTTGTAATTTACTTTCAAAAAAAGCGGGATTAAAAGAATATTATTCTATTAGCAATCGTGGTCAAATTGTTAGTTGTAATTTAGATTCAAATGGCTATCGGTTACCTTCAGAAGCAGAGTGGCAGTATGTGTGTAAAGCAGGAACAACTGGATACATATATGGAGAACTGAAAGAGATAGCTTGGTACAATGAAAATTCAAATGGACAAATTCATGACGTCGGTAAAAAAGAGCCGAATGCATGGGGACTTTATGATATGTTAGGAAACGTTTGGGAATGGTGCTATGATTTGTATGATGAAAAGGTATATGGATCGTACCGAATTTTTCGAGGCGGTAGCTGGGCTGAAGAGGCTAGAGGTTGCGGTGCGACTTGTCGTCGCCGTAGTCATCCTACATTTTATATAGATGACCTTGGGTTTAGGCTCGCTAGGTCCATTTAGAAGAATAAAACCAAATATCTATAATCCTAATGACAGCATAGAAAAGATTTAAATTAAGGAGTGTTTAAAGTGGCACGTGTGTTATTCATTAATACTGGATCAGAGGGACATATTAATCCAACATTGCAAGTTGTAGAAGAGTTAGTTTCACGCGGGGAAGAAATCGTTTATTTTTCAATAGAAGCTTTCAGGGAGCGTATTGAGAAAACAGGTGCTACTGTACGAACGATTGATGACCAAAAATTTATAGAAGCATTTCTTTCCGGTGGCCGAAATTATTTACGAGAAAGAATAAATGGTCTTTTATATACAGCAGATGTGATTATACCCAGTGTTCTTGAACAAATTGAAGGGGAACATTTTGATTATATGATTCATGATTCTATGTTTGGCTGTGGCCGTATAATTGCTCAAATTCTCAATCTCCCTGCCATAAATTCCTGTACATCTTTTGCGCAGGATGAAAAATCATTTAAACAAATGTTAGATCATCTTTCTAAAAATATCCCGCGGGAAATTCAGGATAGAATACATAATAATTTTCAAACCTTAACAAAAGGAATTGCAGAAAAATATAGTGTTGAAATAAACTCACCGTATGAAGTGTTTTGTAATCCAGCATCACTCACTATTGTGTATACGATTAAAGAGTTTCAACCATTGGGTGATATGTTTGATGAAACATATAAATTTGTAGGTCCATCTATTTCTGCACAAGTAAAAAATGAAGACTTTGATTTTACTTCAATTGAAGAAAAAAGCCCAATTTATATTTCTCTAGGCACTGTTTTTAATGAAGCATTTGATTTTTATAAACTTTGTATGAGGACGTTTGAAAATAGTGAACATACAATTGTGATGTCTATTGGGAATAAAAGAAAAATAAGCGATTTAGGTAACATTCCTAAAAACTTCAGTGTAAAAAACTATGTACCACAAACTAAACTACTTGCATATACAAAGTTATTTATTACACATGGCGGGATGAACAGTACACATGAAGGATTAAATAACGGGATTCCACTAATTGTAATTCCGCAAAGTGCAGATCAGCCAGTAATTGCAAAGCAAGTAGAGAATCTAGGAGCTGGGATTAAGTTGTCTATGAAAGAATTAACTGTGGAACAACTACGTGAAAGTGTAGAACTTGTATTAAATAATCCATCATATAAAGAAGCTGCATTACATTTGAAGGAGTCATTTCGAAAATCTGGTGGGCATAAACAAGCTGTCGATGAGATTTTTACATTTATAGGTCAGTAATAAATAGAAGATTATACATGAGAAAAGTGTCTATATGAAATGGTATAGACACTTTTCTGTTATATAAAGCGGAGAATCAATTACATTGAAAGATTAAATATCCTGTTTTATAAATTCTGGCCATAGTATTACGTGTTAGTAATGCTTTCACATTTTCTGCACAACTTCTGCACATGTTTTGTTGATTTCTATGTCATGATATATTCATTAAGTGAAATGTTTCACATGAATAGAAATATATTTTCACTGCGGTGTATGCATAACTAACACATACATCGATACAAGATTGTCTCTCGTTATTCTTTTACATCAAAGCTCACATTACACTACAAAGTATAACAAGAAGGGGACAGGAACATGAATAATCGATTTTTAAAACAACTACAAAACATGAAAATGAACAAAAAAAGTCTAGGAGCTGTTGCATTAACAGCTGGAATTATTGGTACGACACTTATTCCTCAAAACGCATACGCGCACGGTTTTGTTGAAAAGCCTGGCAGCCGATCTGCTTTATGTAGTCCAACTTATGGTGCACTAAATGTAAATTGCGGAAGTGTTATGTATGAACCGCAAAGCTTAGAAGCACCAAAAGGATTCCCGCAAGGTGGCCCAGTTGATGGGCAAATCGCTTCTGCAAGTGGTAAATTTGGTGGTATTTTAGATCAACAAGCAGACAATCGTTGGTTTAAAAATACAATCACAGGTGGTGAAAATACATTTACTTGGAAGTATACAGCGCCTCATTTAACGAGTAAATGGCATTACTATATTACAAAAAAAGGATGGAATCCAAATAAAGCGCTCACAAGAGCAGATTTTGAACCAATTGGAACTGTACAACATGATGGTTCTGCAGCCTCAAATAATTTAACTCACAAAATCAATGTACCTACTGATCGAAGTGGATATCATGTGATTTTAGCAGTATGGGATGTAGCTGATACTGCAAATGCATTTTATAATGTAATTGATGTTAATCTCATCAATGACGTAAAACCAGATACAGAAGCTCCAAGTATTCCAAATGGAATTCAGGAACAAAAAGTAACAGCGCATAGTGTAGAACTAGCATGGAACGCTTCTACGGATAATGTAGGGGTAAAAGGATATCAAATCTTCCGTAACGGAGAGATGATCGACACTGTACCGGGCACTCATTTTATTGATAAAAAATTACAACCAAGTACGGAATATTCTTATACTGTAAAAGCGATTGACACAGCTGGAAATGTCTCGAAAGAAAGTGCAGCATATACAGTGAAAACGACAGTTGAGGCTCCTGATACAGAAGCACCAACACAACCAAAAGGATTACATAGTATGGGAACAACAACGTCAAGTGTGGATCTAATGTGGAGTCCTTCTGACGATAATATTGGTGTAGACCATTACGATATTTATAGAGAAACAGAAGGATCGATGAAAAAGATTGCAACATCCAATACGACTTCTTATATGGATAAAAATTTACTCCCTAATACTACTTATAAATATGTAGTGAAAGCTGTTGATGGAGCTGGAAATGAATCTGTACAGAGTGATATATTCACAATTACTACAAAAACTGAAAGCGCTTCATATGAAGAGTGGGATGCAAAGAAAGCATATGAAAAGGGAGATAGAGTTCTACACGAGGGAAAAGTATATGAAGCAGTCCAGAGTTATAAAGGAAATGGGGATCCAAATTGGATTTATGCCTTATCATTATGGAAAACAATATAAGCTTTACCGAGGTATGAACTAAGAGATAATGGGCTTTGATGCAAAAGGACATCTTGAGAATTCATTTTTCTATTAATAAAAAAGGGTAGTATATGAATACATAAAGTAGTTTCATATACTACCCTTTTTATTATGATAATATTTTCGTCATAAGTATATGCGGAATTCCATCTTCCATAAATACATCAGAAGAAGTTTGATAATCTAGTTTTTTATAAAACCCTTCAGCTTGTGTTTGACCGTGTAGTTTTACTTTTGTAGCGTCTTTGTTGCGAGCAATTTCTTCTAACGCTTGAATAATTACTTTTCCTAAACCGTATTTACGATAGTCTTTTAAAATACAAATGCGTTCTAATTTACCAGTACCATCAACAAATCGGATACGACCTGTACCTACAGGAAGCTCATTATAATAAACTAAAATATGTTTACATGTCTCTCCGATTTCATCAAACATATCGAATTCATCTTCAAGTGGGACATTTTGTTCTTTTACAAATACTTCTTTTCGAATGTGAAAGGCAGTTTCTAAATCTGTAAGTTCTGTTATGAGTTTGGAGTGCAAATTGTTCAGTCCTTTCTAGTGTGATGTGCTTTTGTTTTCATAGTATATCATAATGTTACGCAATAAAGAGAAAATATAAAAAGCTGACTGTAAGAGTCAGCTTTCATGATAATTCCTTAATCCCATTTTTTGTTCCAATAATCGCCTTACTAGTCATATTAACAAACAATCCGGTTTCAACTACACCAGTAATTATTTTTAATTGTTTGTGTAAATCGGAAGGAGTAGATATATGATTAGGGAATATACAATCGACAATCATGTTATTATTATCAGTTATAACCGTTACATTATTTTTTAAGCGTAATGTTGTTTGACATCCTAAAGATTGGATTTTACTTTCGGTTTGTTTCCATGAAAAAGGTATGATTTCAACAGGTAATGGAAAAGTTCCTAAACGTGTCACAACTTTTGATTCATCAGCGATAATTATAAGTTCTTTCGAGGAGGAGGCTACAATTTTCTCTCGTAGTAATGCACCACCGCCGCCTTTAATAAGCTGTAAATTAGGATCAATTTCATCAGCTCCATCAATTGTAAGATCAAGACTTTGTACGTCGTTTAACGAAATCAATGGGATATTTAATTGCTGTGCTAATGCCACTGTTTCCTTTGATGTCGGTACAGCTTGAAATGATAACCCTTCTTTTACACGATCACCTAATTTTTGAATCGTCCAATATACAGTTGAACCTGTGCCAAGCCCAACTGTCATTCCATCTTTTACAAAGTTTGCAGCATATTCACCTGCGAGCTGTTTTAGATTCATCGCTTTATTCCGCCGGACGTGGTCCAGCATCAAGACCTGAATTCTCAACTGTAAGTACCGGACGAACGACTAAATCTTTATGTACACGCATTTGACAAGATAATCGTAAATGATCCTCAATCCCTTTTTCCGTCATCGCATTTTTTTCATTCGCACTCGCTTCACAAAAATCACCCGCTATAATTTCTACTCTACAAGTTGTGCAACGTGCTTTTCCGCCGCAACGATGAAGTATGTTTACACCGTTGTCTTCAATCGCTAATACTAACTTTGTGCCTTCTATTACATCAAAAGTTCCTGCACCTTCAATTGTTAATTTTGGCAAATTTATTCCTCCTCACGTAAAATTGTACATAACATATTTATGACCGCGAATTATTGAACATAAACATAATTTTTTTATATGCCCCGTAACTTTTTTATTTGTTGAATCGTTAATTAAGTAAGCGCTGAAAAGGAGTGGTTATTTTGTGCACAAAAGTAACTCATATTTTAAAAAATCATATCGATATGAATCATTCAAATATAAACTTTTTAATTGAGCAATATGGAGAATTGAAAAGGTACTGTACATTTTTAACGAAAAACAAATGGGACGGCGAAGATCTTGCCCAAGAAACAGTTTGTAAAGTTCTTCAAAAATATAGTGATAAAGATATTTGTATGACGCTTGTATATAAAATAGCTAGAAATCGTTGGTTAGATCAAATAAAGTCAAAATCAGTTCATGAAAAAATAAGAGACCAAATTACTTTTGAAGAACCACATGAAAAAATTGCGGATTTGCATGAAATGGTAGGGAAAGTATTATTTTCATTAAATGTCCAGCAATCCGCAATTTTATTATTAAAGGATGTTTTTCAATATAGTATCGCTGATATTGCTAAAGTATGTTCCGTATCGGAAGGGGCAGTGAAAGCTTCTTTATTTCGGAGTAGAAATAGGCTGAAAACTGTAAGTGAAGAAGGGATTGAGATAGTCGAATTCACAGATGATATTGAAGTTGTAGTAACGTCTATTCGTGAAGAAAGGCCGGAATTATTAACCAAACTTCTTCCGACAATTGATTTTACTAAGTTACCATCTAAACAGCCAGTCTTATTATTTAATGCGAAAAACCCTTCTTCCTACAGTTGTATGCTTTGCGCGGCATAACAATTATTGGAGGGATTTAAAATGAATGCAATTCCATATGTAGTAGAACAAACGAAATTAGGAGAACGTTCCTATGATATATATTCAAGGTTATTAAAAGACCGAATTATTATAATCGGTTCAGAGATTAATGATCAGGTTGCGAGCAGTGTAGTAGCGCAATTATTATTTTTAGAAGCGGAAGACGCGGAGAAAGATATATTCCTGTATATTAATAGTCCTGGCGGCTCAACGACAGCGGGATTTGCAATATTAGATACGATGAATCTTATTAAACCGGATGTGCAAACGCTTTGTATGGGCTTAGCAGCATCATTTGGTGCCCTTTTACTATTAGCTGGCGCAAAAGGAAAAAGGTTTGCCCTTCCTAATAGTGAAATCATGATTCATCAGCCACTTGGCGGTGTAAAAGGGCAAGCAACAGAAATCGAAATTACAGCAAAAAGAATATTGAAATTAAAGCATGACATTAATAAAATTATTGCTGACAGAACAGGACAGCCAATCGAAAAAATAGCACATGATACGGAAAGAGATTATTTTATGACAGCAGAGGAAGCTAAAGAATATGGGATTGTTGATGGGGTCGTTGAGAAAAAATAACATAAAACAGGCTAGAGAATATGCTAATTCTCTAGCCTGTTTTTTTAATCTTTAATCCATTCATCAACTAACGATTGATTCTTTTTAATCCAATTTCGAGCAGCTTTTTCTGGATCTTTCGTTTTATTTAACATGACCATTAATGTACCAAGCTGTTCATCGTTCATTTTCCATTTATCAAAGTATTTCACGATATCCGGATGATCTTTTTCGAAACCTTTACGAACAGAGTAATAAATGTCATCTTTTTCACCATATACTTTCTTAGGGTCTTTTAAATATTTTAAGTCAAATTCTGAAAAGCCCCAATGTGGATTCCAAAGCGTAACAGCGATTGGTTTCTTTTTCGTATATGCTTTCTTTAGTTCACTCATCATCGCTGCTTCAGAAGATTGGACAAGTTTTAGTTTAATATCATATTCCTTCATTGCTTTATTCGTTAAATTCATAAGACTACTACCGGGTTCGATACCGACAATTTTATTATCTAGTTCATCTTTATGAGTATTTAAATCCTCGATACTGTTTATGTTTTTCACATAAGAAGGTACGACTAAACCTAGTCCAGTACCTTCATACCATTTTGATTTTAAGACAATATCATCTTTATAACGATCGTTTAGCGGTTTATCCGTAACGGGTAGCCATACTTCTAAATTAGCATCAACATCACCACGAGCGACACCAGTCCAAATCGCCGCTTTTTCTAAATACATGAGTTCAACTTTGTAGCCTTTTTGTTCTAATAAAACTTTCCACATGTTTGCTGTTGCAATGTTTTCTTTCCAACTTGTTACACCAAGTTTAATTTTTCCTTTCGAATTTGCATTTGTTGCATTACATGAGGTGAAAATCATAGTAATAAATAATGCAAGGCATATAAGCCATATTTTCTTTCTCATTGAAAACCTCCTAAGGAACGTTTGTCTTTTTAAATAAATGTATAAGTAAGCATTCTTATTATGAACGGAAACGAGAATTTTAAAGAAATCTTATGAATGTCATTTTTATGTAATATTTCTTTGCAAAATCGCAACACTATGTGAATAGATGGGTAGAAAAGGAGTAGTGACATGGATAATACAAAGGTGCGTGTTGAAAACGTAACAAAAGTATTCGGGAAACATCCGCAAAGAGCCCTTTCCTTATTAAAAGAGGGAAAAAGTAAATCGGATATTTTAAAAGAGACAGGAATGAACGTTGGTGTGAAAAAGGCAACGTTCGAAGTATATACTGGAGAAATTTTTGTTATTATGGGTTTGTCTGGTAGCGGGAAATCTACGTTAGTTCGTATGTTAAACCAATTAATTAAACCAACCGCAGGCCATATATACATAGACGGTGAAGATATCGCAACGATGGGAAAAGAAGAATTACGGAGAGTAAGAAGAACGAAAATGAGCATGGTATTTCAGAAATTCGCTCTATTTCCGCATCGTACCGTTTTACAAAACGTTGCATATGGTTTAGAAATACAAGGAGTTCCAGTTGAGGAACGAGAGAAAAAAGCGTTAGAATCTTTGAAATTAGTTGGACTAGATCATCATAAAGATAACTATCCAAGTCAACTTAGTGGTGGAATGCAGCAACGTGTTGGAATCGCAAGGGCACTAACGAATGACCCAGATGTTTTATTGATGGATGAGTCATTTAGTGCGTTAGATCCACTTATTCGAAAAGAAATGCAAGATGAGTTATTAGAACTTCAAGATAAAATGGAGAAAACAATCATATTTATTACACATGATTTGGATGAAGCTCTTCGAATTGGTGATCGAATTGCGTTAATGAAGGATGGAGAAGTTGTCCAAATTGGAACACCAGAAGAAATTATGATGAGTCCTGCCAATGAATTTGTAGAGAAGTTCGTGGCGGACGTGAATTTAGGAAAAGTAATTACGGCAGAATCTATATTAAAACGACCGGAGACATTATTAATTGATCGTGGACCACGTGTAGCACTTCAAATTATGAGGAATGCAGGTGTTTCTACTGTATATGTTGTCAACAAAAAGTATGAATTTTTAGGTATATTAACTGCGGATGATGCGAGTAAAGCAGTGCAAAAACAGTGGCCGATTGCTGATTTATTACTTAACGATATTCCGCATGTTTATTTGGATACTTTACTTGAGGAAACATATGCAAAGATGGCGGAGATGAAATATCCGTTACCCGTAATTGATGAGAAGAAAAGACTTAGAGGAATCATTAAACGTGAAAGTGTCATTCAAGCTCTTGCAGGAAACATTGAGGAAGAGGTGAAAGACGATGAATAGTATTCCGCGTATTCCATTAGGGGAATGGGTCGATTCATTTGTTGCAAGTTTATATGAGCACTTTGAAGGCGTATTCCGAGGGTTCTCTTATATTATTGGAGGATTCGTTGATTTACTCACTAATTTTTTAATAATAATACCAGCCATATTGATGATTATTATCCTTTGTTTCCTCATTTGGTACACAACGAGAAAATTATCTTTAGTTATTTTTACACTGATCGGTTTATTATTTATTTTAAATATTAACTACTGGGCACAAACGATGCAAACATTAGCACTTGTACTTACATCTGTTATTATTTCAATCATTGTAGGTATCCCAATCGGAATTTTAGCTTCGCAAAATGAACGCTTCTCAAAATTTTTAAAACCGACATTAGATTTTATGCAAACAATGCCAGCTTTCGTATATCTTATTCCTGCGATTACATTTTTCGGAGTAGGTGTAGTACCTGGGATTATTGCATCAGTAATCTTTGCAATGCCACCGACAATTCGTTTTACTGATTTAGGAATTAGACAAGTTCCAGAAGATTTAATTGAAGCAGCGAATGCGTTTGGCTCTACCGCATCACAAAAATTATTTAAGGTACAATTACCACTCGCAACTGGAACAATCATGGCTGGTGTGAACCAAAGCATTATGCTTTCGTTATCAATGGTTGTAACAGCATCTCTTGTAGGAGCACCAGGTCTTGGAGTTGATGTATACCGCTCTGTAACACAAGTTAATATCGGGATGGGATTTGAAGCAGGACTAGCTATTGTTGTCATTGCGATTATATTAGACCGCATTACACAAGGATTTCATCAAAAAAGAAGATAAAAAGAAAACACACTTTATTATACAAAGTGTGTTTTTTTATATTCGAAAAGATCAAATACGAACAATAACAGAACCACCAGCTGACGCAAAAACTTGGTTTTGTTGTTATTTCATTGATTTAATTCTTCGATGAATAACGATATGTTTATTTAATAGCGACTTGAAAATCTCTTTTTAAGAAGAGGATTATGTGGTGGAAATGTATAAGTAATAAAGTACATTTTTTGGAAATTATTAAGTGGAATAGCGAATATATTAGGAGACAGCGACGTCATGTAAATGGATATTATTAGGGGAGAAATGATGGGAGGAGATGCAATTTGGCTAAAAATATAAAAAGAAATGATGCCTTGGCAATAGGCGTCGGTATAGGGGTTGTAATCGGTGTATTCCAAGGGTACTTTACAAATAATTTAGTAATCGGAATTGTGATTGGGCTTGTAATTGGAATTGCGTTTTTGAAGAAAAAATGAGGTTGTAAATTCATTTCAAAAATTGTTACATTAAAAGAACGAATATTCGGAATATAAAACCTTTTTTTCCTTTTTTTATGATATTATATATAAAAAGGATGGTGATGGATATGTCAACAAACAAACAAGTAGAACAAAACTGCTTTATTTGTGAAAAACATAAAGGAAATATTATAGTTCCAGGTGGTGCTATTTAAGAAGATGATCTTATATACGTTGGACATGTCCATTGGGATAGTGAGGAAACATATCTTGGTTATATAATGATTGACATAAAAAGACATGTACCTGGTCTAGCTGAATTAACTGAAGATGAGGCGAAAGCATTCGGACTTATAACTAGTAGAATGAGTAAAGCGCTAAAAGAAAGTGAAGGTGCAGAACATATTTACACTTTTGTTTCAGGAAATGGTGTACCACATATGCATATGCACATCATACCGCGTTATACAAATACACCAAAAGAGTTTTGGTCACCGACTGAAGTAGCGAAATGGACAGGTGCGCCTTATGGTGACGCAGAAGAAATCAAAAAACTATGTGAAAGAATACGAAAGTATATGGTGAGTTAATATGCATACAACAAATAATAGACAATATTCATGGATTGGAAGTAGGGAAATGTGTTTAGACGAAATTTCGGTAAAGCAATATGGTGACATCTTGCTTGGTACATATGGTGGGAATATAAGCGCAGGAGCAAAAAAGAATGAAGATGGTGCGTTAGTTTGGTCAAATGGTAATTGGGAATTTGCAGCTATACTAGATGGACATAATAGTGCAGAAAGTGTTGATTTAGTAGTAAATACAATTGAAAAAGAGTATGAAAATATAAAAACGATTATGAAAGAACCAATTGAAACTGTGTTTCGATCTCTTGAAAATCATATACTTACAATTTTTCAGTCCTCTTCATTTAAGGAACAGTGCAAAATAATTAAAGGTGAAACAGCTTGCTTACTATGTGTAAGAAAAGAAAATTATCTATGGTGGCTATCTATTGGAGACTGTTTAGTTTATTTATTTCATGAAGAGTTACATAAGTTAGGGCAATATGCATTAAATCAACGTCATTTTTACGAATGGATTGGAAATGTAAACACATTTGATTTACCTGTTTCTTGCTATTCATCAGGAATTCGTGAATTACGTACTGGAAAGAATCGAATTGTAATGATGACAGATGGGGTATTAGAATGTGGGGACCGCCGATATGAATCGCCATTAAATCTATATAATGATATGAATAGAAATAATATAAAACTTGAAGAAAGTGTTCATCATGTATTAGAGCACGTTCATCATCAATTCGGACGCGATAGTGCGACAATTATTAGTTGGGACATTGATAATAAAGGAAAAGCTACTTATCCGAGTGATCAGCCAGATAAAAAGTAAAGGAGGAGACATCACTGTTTTTAGTTAAAGGAATTTTATTAATAGTATGGATCATATTCTTAGTTGTTTTGGAAAAAGTAGTGAGAAAAAAATTAAATATACCGAAACAAACAGGATGGAATAGTAAATATGTAAACAACACTCATAAATGGGGTATTAGGGTTCTTATAGTTTCTTATATAATTGTTACGATGATATGTGCCAATTTAAATCCTATTTATATTAGCAACTTACCCATTTTATTTTTAATAACTTTATACTGCTTTCAATCATATATGGAGTGGAAATTTGATAAAGAATCGAGGGAATATGTCATTTCTTTAGGAACGGTTCCTCTATTAATAATAACAGGGATTATGCTTAATCTTTTCTTTTATACCTATTGGATTTAGACATATATGAAATGAATGGGGAGACAAAATGAAAATGCCTAAATTACGTGCTGAAGCAATGATTGTAAATGAAGATTATTCTAAAGTACTTGTACAATGTGATTTAAGTGAATCATTTTATCGTTTTCCAGGAGGCTCTATTGAATTTGGTGAAACAGCAAAAGAAGCGATAATAAGAGAATTAATGGAAGAATACGATTTGAAGATTGATGTCCAAGAGCTAGCTGTTGTAAATGAGCATATTTTCGAGTGGAACAACGAAAAAGGACATCATTGTACATTAATACATAGGGGAACGGTTGAAGAGATGATTACAAATGAAATAAGACATAAAGAACATGAAGATATTATATTAATATGGAAGAGCATAAAGGAATTAAAAGAGAAACCAACATATCCTGAAGGAATTGTAAGTTATTTAGAAGAGAATAACCGTAATATAGTCCACTTTATTACTAAAGATAAATAAAGTAATAGGAGAGATAGCAATGGGTACTTCTACAATTTTGATTATTATTATTGGACTTGGTATAGGTGGTTACTTTATAGAACAGTTTTTAAGAAAAAAATTAAATATGGAGAAAAGAGGCTTCTTTGGATATAAGCATGTGAATAGTTTACATGTAAAATTAGAAATAGGGCTTATTATTATTTATGTAATAAGTAGTTGTTATTATATGTTTAAATTTGAAAACGCTAAAACGGCTTATGTCATGTTCACTTATTTAGGGATATCATGGACTTTAAGAGCATGGATGGAATGGAAGTATGATAGAGAATCAAAAGAATATATACTTTCGATAAAGGGAATGGTTGCATTTATATTGATGCTTTCAATACTATTTTATTTCGTTCCACCTGCTACATAATAAATTCATTAATAATGGTACAAATAATGAAATAACTAATAAATAAGAAACCATTTACTGCTAAATGGTTTCTTATTTTATTTTAGCTAAAATAGATTTAACGAAATTTGTTTTATCCTCTGCATATTGGTGTTTATCATTAGGATTAGCTTGTGAAAGTTGAATTTTTAACTGTTCATACTGTATTCGAGAAATTTTATTGTCTATTAAGTAATCTCTGAATTGTAATTGTTCTATTAAATATTTATTCCCTTTCTCATACATATGAATTTGATGAGTTCTTGGCTCACCTTTATTAAAATAGTATCTTTCTGGCAGTATATCTTTTCTGTATTTATAGTGTAGTAGTTCTAACTTTTTAATACATTTTAAACCGTCCTTATAATCTTCTAATTCGATTGCAATATCAATAATTGGTTTTGCACTTAAATGAGGAATGGAAGTACTACCAATATGGTGTATTGCTAAAATATGTTCGCCAATTTGTTCCTCAATGAATTGTTTCTCTTTCATAAATTCAATTTCCCATTCTTCAGTCCACGGAACTAAAAACACTTTGCCATAAGGTAAACCTAACATATAATTAGCACCTCTTTCAAAAAAATTACATCTTCTTTAAACTTTTCAAAACAAGGTATTCCCACAATCTCCAAGGAAGAATCTTCTTTGCTAAGAACATAAATTTTACACCTTTTCCAATTGGATATCGTAATGTTGTACGCTTTGCTTCTGCAATTTCTACAATTTTATTAGCAACATCTATCGGATTACCAAATGTATCACTGCCACTATTAATATGTTTTTGGATTTTATCCATATATTCTTTGTAAGGAGAAGTAGTATCAGATTGGTTTGTAGCTAGTTGTTTACCAACTTCCCAAATATTCGTGTTATAAGAACCAGGTTCAATTAATGCAACATCTATTCCGAAAGGTTGTACTTCTAAACGAAGGGATTCACTCCATCCTTCTAATGCATATTTTGAAGAAACGTAAGGGGATAGACCAGGGAATCCAACTTGACCACTAATGCTGCTTATATTAATGATTTTTCCACTTTGTTGTTCTCTCATATAAGGTAAAACAAGCTGAGTAATTGAAATAGCGCCAAAAAGGTTCGTTTCAAATTGTTTACGGTATTCCTCTACTGGAATTTCTTCTACAAAGCCGCCATTTGCATATCCTGCATTATTTATAAGAAGGTCTACTCTGTTTATTTCTTTTAAAAATAATTGAAAGTTATGTAAAGAGTTTTGATCGGTTACATCTAATTGTTGAATTTTTATGTTTTGCTGCAAGTTGAGTTGATTAGCTTGAGATATTAAGTTCACTTGTTTTTTAAGGTTTCTCATTGTAGCGATAACTAAATAGTCTTTTTTCGCAAGTGCAATTGTTGTTAAAAGACCGAACCCACTTGAAGCCCCGGTTATAACTGCGATTTTTTTATTCATTTTTTGCTCGCTTTCTTTTTCTTTTATCATAACCAGTTATAATAAGAAAATCTATTATTCTTATATTCATTATGAAATCAATTCGTATGTAAAAAAGGGGTTTATAGGGAATCAGCGTATATAGAGTAGTGTATATTAATATGATAATGAAATGAGGGAAGAAAAATGGCTCAAGTGAAAGATGTATTAGCAGATCAGTTATTAGCGAATGCGAACGATCCCAGTTGGTATATTCCATTTTCAGATGCAGTTAAAGATCTATCTGAGAGAGAAGCTTTCTGGAAACCGAATGAAGAGAGTAATAGTATAGCTGAAATTGTACAACATTTACTGTATTGGAATTCAACGTGGCAAACTAGGTATAAAGAAGCGAATGTTAATGCCGTGCCCGCTATTGGTGATAATAACAAAAGTTTTATGCTTTCAGATAATCAAACCTTCGATGAGTTAAGAGAAAAACTACTAGAGAAACTGTTACAATGGCAAAAGCTTATCAATGAAGAGAAGGTTGAAAGTGATGTAATTGGATTTCCAGTTTCCGCTAAGTGGTGGGAAGTGCTAGCAAATGTAACAACTCATAATGCGTATCATATTGGTCAAATTATTTACATCCGGAAGTTACAGAAGAGTTTTGATAATGAATAACATAATAATTCTAAAATTAGGTGAACAAAAGTGGACAAAACGAGACAGATGTCTCATTTTGTCCACTTTTTTATTATGAAAGTAAAGAGAAAACCTATTAAATCAAGGATTAGAATTTGGCACAGTACTTGCAATATAAAAGATGAACAAGAAAATAGGAGGGCTGGACATGTTAAAAACAACTGAAAGTAAAGGAAATGAAATCACGAAAGAACAAGCTAGTTGGATGTATGAAAAAATGTTAGAGATTCGTAAGTTTGAAGATAAGGTGCATGAATTGTTCGCTCAAGGCGTGCTGCCAGGTTTCGTCCATTTATACGCAGGTGAAGAAGCGGTAGCAGTTGGTGTATGTGCCCACTTAACGGATAGTGACAGTATTACAAGTACGCATAGAGGACATGGACATTGTATCGCAAAAGGCTGTGATTTAAACGGTATGATGGCTGAACTTTTTGGGAAAGCGACAGGTTTATGTAAAGGTAAAGGCGGCTCCATGCATATTGCTGATTTAGATAAAGGAATGCTTGGTGCAAATGGGATTGTAGGTGGCGGTTTCCCGCTTGCTTGCGGCTCAGCACTAACAGCTAAATATAAAGGAACGAAAGATGTAAGTGTTTGTTTCTTCGGTGACGGAGCAAATAATGAAGGAACATTCCATGAAGGCATTAATTTAGCAGCGATTTGGAAGTTACCAGTAATTTTTATCGCTGAAAATAACGGTTACGGTGAAGCAACGACATTTGAATATGCTTCAAGTTGTGACTCTATTGCTGATCGTGCAAAAGCTTATAATATTCCAGGTATGCAAGTAGATGGAAAAGATCTACTTGCAGTATACAAAGCTGCCGAAGAAGCGGTGGAACGCGCGCGTAATGGCGGTGGCCCAACAATAATTGAATGTATGACATATCGTAACTACGGTCATTTTGAGGGTGAAGCACAAACATATAAAACTGCAGAGGAAAAAGAAAAACATTTAAATGAAATAGATGCGATTGTGAATTTCCGTAAACATTTAATTCATGAAGGTTTATTAACAGAATCTGAACTTGTTGATATGGAGAAAGCAGTAGATGATGCAGTGCAAAGATCAATTGAATTTAGTGAAAATAGTCCATATCCAGAGGATGAAGAATTATTAAAAGATGTATACGTTTCTTACAAATAAGAGGAGGGTGAAAAATAATGACTAGAACAGTAAGTATGTCAACTGCAATTAATGAAGCGATGAAAATCTCAATGCGTCGTGATGAAAATGTAATTTTAATAGGAGAAGACGTTGCAGGTGGTGCACAAGTTGATCACTTGCAAGATGATGAAGCGTGGGGCGGTGTACTTGGCGTGACGAAAGGGCTAGTACAAGAGTTTGGCCGAAATCGTATTTTAGATACACCAATTTCTGAAGCGGGTTACATGGGAGCTGCGATGGCAGCGGCGGCAACAGGCTTACGTCCGATAGCTGAATTAATGTTTAATGACTTTATCGGTAGTTGTCTTGATCAAGTATTAAACCAAGGTGCAAAGTTCCGCTATATGTTCGGTGGTAAAGCAAAAGTTCCAGTTACAGTACGTACGATGCACGGTGCTGGATTTAGTGCAGCAGCGCAGCATTCACAAAGTTTATACGCATTATTTACAAGTATTCCAGGTATTAAAGTCGTCGTTCCTTCCACTCCGTATGATGCAAAAGGCTTACTATTAGCGGCAATTGAAGATGATGATCCAGTAATCTTCTTTGAAGATAAAACACTTTACAATATGAAAGGCGAAGTACCAGAAGGGTACTATACAATTCCTTTAGGAAAAGCAGATATTAAACGTGAAGGTACTGATGTAACAATCGTTGCAATTGGAAAACAAGTTCATACTGCGCTCGCTGCTGCTGAGCAATTAACAAAAAAGGGACTTGAAGTAGAAGTAATTGATCCACGTTCTTTATCACCGCTTGATGAAGATACGATTTTAGCATCTGTTGAAAAAACAAATCGTCTTATCGTTATTGATGAAGCAAACCCAAGATGTAGTATCGCAGCAGATATTGCGGCAATTGTAGCGGATAAAGGATTCGATTTATTAGATGCACCTATTAAACGAATTACAGCACCACATACACCTGTTCCGTTCTCACCACCGCTTGAAAAGTTGTATTTGCCAACGCCAGAAAAAGTAATTGAAACTGTATCAGAAATGATCGGAGACCAATCTTTATTACATGTGTAATGAAACGATGAGAAGGGAGAGAGAAGCATGGCTGTAGAAGTTGTAATGCCGAAGTTAGGTATGGCGATGAAAGAAGGTATTATTACGAGCTGGAATATTAAAGCGGGTGATAATGTAGCAAAAGGAGAATTAATCGCTAGTATTAATTCAGAAAAAATTGAAACAGAGATAGAAGCACCAGCTGATGGAACTGTTCTTGATATAGCTGTAAGTGAAGATGAGGGAGTTCCACCTGGCACTGTAATTTGCTATATCGGTAAACCGAACGAAAAAGTAGAAGTCTATGAAAGTACAAATGTTGTAGAAGAAAAAACATCTAATCCAGAACCTAAAAAGGTCCAACATCTAGAACCATATGTGATAGATGTGACGAAGCAAAGAGTTAAAATATCTCCAGTAGCGAAGAAAATTGCAAAAACTGAAAACCTTGATATTAGATCATTACTTGGTACAGGTCCTGGTGGAAGAATTACAAAGGTAGATGTATTAAAGGCGCTTGAAGAAAGAGTAGCAATACCAGAAGTACTTGAACAAGAAGAAAGTAAAGTGATTCCTGTTACAGGTATGCGAAAAGCAATCGCAAATCGTATGCATGCAAGCTTACAAAATAGCGCGCAACTAACGTTAACGATGAAAGTAGATGTTACAGATTTAGTTGCTTTACATAAAGAAATAGTGGAAGTTGTACAAAAAAGATATGATAACAAACTAAGCATTACGGATTTCGTTTCTCGTGCTGTTGTATTAGCACTTGGAGAGCATAAAGAAATGAACAGCGCTTATATAGATGATGTAATTCATCAATTTGAACATGTTCATTTAGGCATGGCAGTCTCATTAGAAAAAGGATTAGTCGTTCCAGCTATTCGCTTTGCAAATAATCTACCTTTAGTAGAGTTATCTAAAGAGATTAAGAATGTAGCACAAAAGGCACGAGCAGGCAGTTTAAATAGCGACGATATGCAAGGAACAACATTTACAATTAGTAATTTAGGAAGCTTTGGTATTGAATATTTTACGCCAGTATTAAATACACCTGAAACTGGTATTTTAGGTGTCGGTGCGATTGAACATGTTCCTGTATATAAAGGAAAAAAATTAAGAAAAGGAAGTATGTTACCTTTAAGTTTAACATTCGATCATCGCGTATTAGACGGTGCACCAGCAGCTGCATTTTTACGCACAATTAAATGCTATTTAGAAGAACCTGTAACAATTCTTTTATAAAGAGAAGGTGAGAGAATGAGTAAATTAGTTGTAATTGGGGGCGGACCTGCTGGTTATGTAGCGGCAATTACCGCGGCTCAAAATGGTAAAGACGTCACTCTTATTGATGAAGCTGATCTTGGTGGTACGTGTTTAAATGTTGGGTGTATGCCTACGAAATCACTGTTAGAAAGTGCTGAAGTGCATGACATTGTGAGAAAAGCGAATAATTATGGAGTTAAGCTTAACAAAGGAAGTATATCAATTGATTGGAAGCAAATACAGGGAAGGAAGTCACAAATTGTAACGCAGCTCGTACAAGGAATTCAATATTTAATGAAGAAAAACAAAATTAAAGTAATAAAAGGGAAAGCAAAATTTGAAACGGATCACCGTGTGAGAGTTATGCACAGTGATAAAGAAGCTGTAGTAGATGGAGAACAGTTTATTATAGCGGCAGGTTCAGAACCAACTGAATTACCTTTTGCTCCATTTGATGGAAAGTGGATTTTAAATAGTACCCATGCAATGTCTCTAGAAAACATACCGAAATCATTATTAATCGTTGGCGGTGGTGTAATAGGTTGTGAATTTGCAAGTATTTATAGTCGTCTTGGAACAAAAGTTACGATTGTTGAAATGGAACCGCAATTATTACCAGGTGAAGATGAAGATATCGCACACATTTTAAGAGGGAAACTAGAAAATGATGGCGTAGAAATATTTACAGGAGCAGCTTTAAAAGGATTAAATAATTATAAAAAGCAGGCTTCATTTGAATACGAAGGAAGTATCCAAGAAGCCAATCCAGAATTTGTTCTCGTTTCTGTAGGTCGAAAACCACGTGTACAAGAGTTAGGATTAGAAAAAGCAGGCATTCAATTTTCGAATAAAGGAATTTCTGTGAATGAACATATGCAAACAAACATATCACATATTTACGCAGCTGGTGATGTGATTGGGGGAATCCAGCTTGCTCATGTTGCCTTCCATGAAGGAACGACAGCAGCATTACACGCGAGCGGAGAAGATATAAAAGTAAACTATCATGCTGTACCTCGCTGTGTTTATACAGCACCAGAAATTGCTAGCGTCGGTTTAAGTGAAAGATTAGCAAGAGAGCAATATGGTGATATTCTTATTAGAGAATTTCCTTTTACGGCAAACGGTAAAGCACTTATTATTGGAGAACAAACGGGTAAAGTAAAAGTTATTGTTGAACCTAAATATCAAGAAATTGTAGGGATTTCTATTATTGGTCCTCGTGCAACCGAATTAATCGGACAAGGAACTGTAATGATTCATACGGAAGTTACCGCTGATATAATGAGAGATTATATTGCAGCCCATCCAACTTTATCTGAAGCGATTCATGAAGCGCTATTGCAAGCTGTAGGACATGCTGTACATGCTTAAATGGAATTATAATAAACCACTATTCTCTAGATGAATGAGAGAATAGTGGTTTGGATTTTTATAGAAGAAATTAAATCCTCTATTATTTTTTAATGTCAATAGCTGAAGTTTTATCGTTCCATTCAGGAGCTAAATTAGCAGTTTTACCATACCAATCAGCGTGTTTAAATACAACACCTTTCCCATATCCTTGTGTAGAAGTATGCTCCCAAAGTGTCGTTGAATAACTTGCAGAAGGTGATGCTGTGCTTACAGAAGAAATTCTGTCATTCCAGCTAGAAGGTAAGTTTTTAAAGCCGCTACTCCAGTAAATATATTGTCCGCCTTTATTTATATGTTCATAAAAATCAGTACTACCAGCGCCGCTACCTAAAGGATTAATTTTATTTTTAAGCGCTTTTTTATCCTTCTCAATATAAGCATCCAATGTTTCTCTATTAGTAAAACCATAAGCTAACCAATCTCCATTTTCATTTTGCTCTGGTAATACCATAGTAATTTGGATGTCTTTCTTATCTTGATCACTTAATTTTGCAAAGGAAGAAACATTTTGTTCATCCACTTTTAAATAATCAAATGATTTGATTGTGTTACTTTTTTCTTCAGCACTTACTGCACCTAATCCTCCAGTTAATGCAAATCCAGCTACTAATGTCCCTGCTACTAATTTCTTCAACATATAACCATCCCTTTTTGTTTAAGATTTTTGTACAGATGAATCTTTGTACTAGTAAAATGTAGTCTAATTATTGATTTTTGTAAATATTCTGAAGTTTTAGAAATAAAAGGCGGAATATTTAAAGTTTTACATTTTTTCTTTAGAAAAAATGGTTATTGGAATGATATAATAAGTGGATATATTGCTTTTGTTGGATTTTAAAATGTTTTAGGGGGCTGCCATTGAAGTACTTCACTAGAGATTGGTATAAAGAAATGCAAGTATCTGGATTTTTAATTTTCTCAGAAACTATTGAAGAATGGGAAGAGATTTTGCGAGAGAGCGAAAAGGCAGGAATGGATTATAAGCAAAGTTTGAGAGAAGACGTGGAAGAAAAGAAAGAAGAGTTATTAAAGTTTCTACCTAAGTCATTACATCCATACATTTATAACAATACAATTAATTGAGAATACCCATCGGAAAAATTAAAGTAACTTGTGCTTGAGTGGACAGTAGATTATGAAAAAAGAATGAATGATTTAGAGCAAGCTTATATAGAGAATTATAATTCTATAAAAGAAAGGCTCGCGCAGAATGTCGTTCAACTACATGAATACTCACTACATGACAGTGTAGTCAAATCAGTAGAGAGAAGATCAGAGGATACGCTAATTATAACTTTAGATTGCAGTGGTACTTTCAGTGAATTTGATAAACTACAAGTAACTTTTACAGGAGTAACGAAATGTTCTATTCCGGAAAATTTTGAAGGTGCTTGGTGGTTATGTCATGAAATAGACCTTGCTGAAGATAGTTTCGAACTAGGAGTTTTATTTGATTGCCCATTTAGAGAAGTAACGATTTGCGCAGCAGATGTATTACTGGAGAAGATGTAATTTTGTATGGAGTATTACAAATGTTTGACAGGATAAAGAAATAGAGTTATTATAGATATATGAAGTCTACAATAGGAGCCGTACTATGAAATATTCTAAAGCTACAAATTATGCTCTTCATACAATGCTTTTTCTGGCAAAGGCAACACCAAATAAGTTAGTTAGTGTTCACCAATTAGCAGAAATGCAAAATGTTTCACCAACATACTTGTCTAAAATACTAACTAAGTTGACGAAGGAAGGGATGATACATTCATCATCTGGTCCAAAAGGTGGTTATTCGCTTAGTCATAATTGGGAAGATATTTCATTTTTAGATATTATACATGCGATTGAAGGTAAAACATCATTATTTGAATGTTGTTTACATGAAAAACCTGGATGTTTAATTAATGAAGCAATGCTCGCAGCAGAAGAGAAAATGGAAGAAGAGTTAAGAAATCAAAAAATTGTAGATCTTGCGAAAAAAATAAAAGTGGATTTTTAATCCGCTTTTATTTTTAAAGATATTAAAGATAAAAGGACTCTTTAATATCTTTAATTATAGTTAAATTTATTCATTTATGGAGGATATTTGCTTATGAAATATATAGACTGTGCAGTAATAGGTGCAGGACCAGCCGGACTTAATGCGAGTTTAGTTTTAGGAAGAGCTCGTAAACAAATAGCGTTATTTGATAATAAAACGAATAGGAATCGTGTAACACAAAATTCTCACGGATTTATTACGCGTGACGGGATTAAACCGGAAGAGTTTAAGGAAATAGGATTAAATGAATTGATGAAGTATCCATCAGTTCATTATTATGAAAAAACAGTTGTAATGATAACGAAACAATCCAATGGTTTATTTGAGGTTGTGACCAAAGATCACACAAAATATTTGGCAGAAAGAGTTTTATTAGCGACGGGCATACAGGAAGAATTCCCATCTATTCCTAATGTTCGAGAATACTATGGGAAAAGCTTATTTAGCTGTCCGTATTGTGATGGATGGGAATTAAAAGATCAACCGCTCATTATTATTTCTGAAAACGAAGATTATACGTTGCATATGACAAAATTAGTTTATAACTGGTCTACTGATTTAGTAATCGCAACAAATGGCAATGAGCTAAGTCAAATTACTATGGATGAACTGTCTAATAAAAATATACCTTTTATTACAGAACCTATACGTGCACTACAAGGTGAAGGAGGTTTTTTAAAAGAAGTAGAGTTTTATTCAGGTTTACGGATTGAAAGAGCTGGAGGATTTATAGTACCTACTTTCTTTAGAGCAAATCAATTTATAGAACAACTTGGTTGTGAACTACAAAGTAATGGAACTTTTGTAATTGATGATTTTGGACGTACTTCAAAAAAAAATATTTACTTAGCAGGAGAAACAACGACTCAAGGGCCATCCTCATTAATTATTGCTGCATCAAATGGGAATAAAGCAGCAATAACTATTAATAGTGATATTACAGATGAGCGGTTCTAACTAAAAAATGATATGTAGAAAGGGAAAAGAAGATGAATAATTTTTGGAATGATCGATATAAATCAGATGAATATTTTTATGGGGAAGAACCTAATGCGTTTATTAAAGAACAAGCATTTCGTTTAACAAATTATAATAAAGTAATAGCTTTCGCAGAAGGAGAAGGTAGAAATGCTGTATTTCTAGCAAGACAAGGGCATAAAGTAACAGCTATTGATTATTCGGAAGATGGATTAGAAAAGACAAAAAAATTGGCAGAGAAGCATAACGTAAACGTGCATACAAAAAAAGTAGATTTATTAGCTGATAGTTTGCCAGAAAATGAATATGATGCAGCAATTATGGTATTTGGACATTTTCATGATGATTATAAAAAAATGATATTAGGTAAAATGATACAAACGATAAAGCCTGGTGGATTAATTATGTTTGAAGTTTACTCAAAAAAACAAATAAACTATGGTACTGGTGGACCAAAAGATGTTGATATGCTGTATGATCCAATTGATATCCTTACTTGGTGTGAAGAACATAAGGTAATTCATTTCTTTAATGGCGAACAAGAGCGAATTGAAGGGAAAGGGCACACTGGTTTAGCTGATGTTATTCAAGTTGTTATTAGAAAATTAATATAAGTGTTAATGAAAGTTAAATGTATGAATGTAAAAAGACCAGTCATGTAAGACTGGTCTTCTATTTAGATACTAAATTATCAAGCTTCCAATATGTATCTGTTAACGGCGCTGCTTTGCTATATATGTATAAATACATATTATTTAAATCTTTTGGTGAAGTTTTCATATTAAATTCAATGTCAGTAGTTAAAGAAAATTCAGATGGAACTTTTTTAGCATTTTCATTTTGTATAACTTCACCTTCGTATTTTCCACCCGTTTTGTCATCTTTTATGAAATATTTTATTTCTGAAAGATCTATCGTTTGTCCGTCAACACGAGCGTTATTTATAGTAACGCGAGCTGTGAGACGCCACTCTTTGTCTATTTTTTCGAATTTAGCATTTTCAACAGTTGCTCTATAGTATTCGTTTTTAAATATTTCTCCATAGTGCATTGCATTCTTTTCAAGAGCGCTCTTCTCTTGTTTTGGTGCAGTATTCCCATTACATCCTGCCATTAGTCCTGTAAATAATAATGCTGTACAAGTTACTTTAATTATAGATTTCATAGTAATTCCTTTCTGTGTTAAAAAGTAAAACATAGGAATAATTTTACAGCAATAGGAAGGTAAATGGAAGTATATTTGTGGAATATGCAAATATACATTTATTTCGTTGTCCAGTTAACGGAATAGAAATAGGGAAAAAGCTGAATAAAACGGAGTGAATAAGAATTGAAAATATTGTAAAACGGAAGAGACATGCATATAATTAAACTAAGGATGAGATTTCAGAATCTTCAATAACGGCGGTGGGCACATGTTTACTGAAGAGCGTAGAGAGAAAATTTTAGAGTTACTTAAGAAAGATGGAAGGGTAATCGCAAGGGATCTTGCGGAATGTTTCGATATGTCTATCGATTCTATAAGAAGAGATTTGTCTATTATGGAGAAGGATGGCTTGTTAAAAAGAACACATGGAGGTGCAATTGAACTTGCTAGAGTAAGGAATTTAGCTGCCAAGCCATTTGAACGTTATAGTAATGGTTCTGTATATGAAGACGCAATTGCAAAAATCGCAGCTTCTTATATACAAGAAGGAGATTCCGTTTTTATTGGTGGAGCTTCGATTCATTATGCCATGTTAAAATATTTACCTGAAACATCATTTACAGTTATTACGAATGCTTTAGAAATTGCTAGTAAGTTACGGGAGTATAAGAATGTAGATACGTACTTAATTGGTGGAAAGGTGAAACCATCAGGAAATATGACAGATACACTTGCCTCAGAGTTAATAAGTAGATTTTCTATTGATCTTAATTTTTCTACAGGTGGTGGCATTTCATTGAATGGTATAAGTACTGCAACGCCGGAAGTTGCTTATTTTAGTAAAACAGTAAGTAAGATTGCTAGAAAGAATATTTGTTTAGCACCCCATAATAAACTCGGAATAGACTGCTTTATAAATGGAGTTTTACTGAAAGAAATTGACCTTATAATAACAGATGAAGAGGCAAGTAAAAAAACGATTCAAGAATTCGAGAAACAAGGTAAAGAAATTGTAATAGTATCAATAGACTGCGTTTAAAAGGAGTTTGAAATGATTATAAAAGGACAAGAATTTCATATAAATGGACTAACTTATACAATTCGTTCTGCAGCTGAGAAAGATGCAGAGCAGTTATCGAAAATTAGAGTTCAGATTGATGGAGAAACTGAAAATATGGATAGAGATGCTGGAGAGGGATTTATAGATGATCTAGGATTTCAAAAAATAATAAAAACAGATAGTGAAGAGACTAAGAATCTCTTTTTAGTTGCAGAAGTGCACAATCGAATCGTTGGATTTTCAAGATGTGAAGGATCAAATTTTAAGAGATTATCTCATAAAGTGGAGTTTGGCGTTTGCATTTTAAGAGAGTTTTGGGGATATGGAATGGGCAAGAGTCTATTGCAACAATCTATTCATAGGGCTGATGAAAATGAAGTGAAAAAGATATCATTACAAGTATTAGAGACAAACGAAAAAGCCATTCAACTTTATAAAAAATTAGGTTTTGAAGTAGAAGGAATTTTGAAAAATGATAAAAGGCTTTCAGATGAGCAGTATTATAATACGGTTGTAATGGGAAGATGTATTTGAGTCTGTTCATAAAAGAGGTGGAAAGGTATGTTTTATAGAAGAAAGTATTATATAGTAAAAAACGAATTTATTAAAATATTTAATGATCATTTCAATAACACGAACTTACCTAATCAGGTAAAGCATGGATCTAGGCTAATAGGACGCTGGATGAAAGATAATAAGAATGGTACGACTGAAATGTTTGCCATATGGGAATATGATAGTTATGAACAGTATAAAGAAATAGAATCAAAAATTAGAAGTGACGAGAAACATACTAGAAGAATACATGAATAGTATGAAAAACATGGCGGGAAAGAGTATGTTTTACAGGAGTACATAGTAGAGATGAAAAATGAAGAGTTAGTATGTACTGTAAAGTGATAGAGAGGTGAGGGATAATGGGAATTAAAACAAAATTATATTTTAGTGTAGCGTCCATTATACAAAATATAGTTCTACTAAAAAAGAATAAAGAAATGCATTGAGATATTCAAATTATTAACATATTTGTGTCGTCTTTCTAGTTTTATTGAAAACGCTTTTATTCAGTTTTATAATAAAAGTATGTTTTTACAGATCTCCAAAACAATGAATAGGGAGATGATACAATGTTAGCTTCACCGTTTTACTTACATACATGGAAAAAGTTTGTTGATGAAGGAGTCCTTGATTCGAACCGTATAAACGAAAGAATTTCAGAGTCATGGCATCGATGTAAACAAGCAAATGTGAATCCTCATATGAATAAAGGTCAGAAAATTTTGTCTTCTGTTGTTTTTCAAGATCAAAAGAAAAAGAGTGAAATCTTCCTAGATATAGCAATACCTCAAATACAAAATATGAGAAAAACCATTGATGAACTGCAAATGATGGCATTATTAATTGATCCAGACGGTTACGTTCTATCGTTAAGTGGAAATCAACAAACGTTGAAACGAGCGAAACATATTAATTTCATTGAAGGTGTGAAGTGGACGGAAGCAGCTGTTGGTACAAATGCGATAGGAACAGCGTTAGAAATTGAAGAAGCTATTATGATAAGTGGTACAGAACATTATTCTGTCGCATCTCATAGCTGGAGCTGTGCGGCCGCTCCCATTCATAATGATGATGGGAAATTAATTGGCGTTCTAGATTTCTCCTGTCCAATTGAGTTTTCACATCCATATATGCTCGGTATGGTAACTTCGCTTGCCCATGCAATTGAACGTGAATGTAGTATTCGAGTGCATCAAAATGAGCTACACTTAATTCATCGTTTTTTAGATGTAATTGATAGTGATGAGCAAGTTGTTATTTGTAATCATCGTGATGTTATCGTTTCAGCAAGCAAGAGGGTTCGTGAACGAGTATGTAATTGGTCACGAATGAAATCTGAAGATTTAATGCACTATGGATTGAAAACTAAATTAGAAGTTCCAGTATACAGTAATAATAGAATGATTGGGAAATGTATTTATGTAAAGGAAAATAAACAAGAAAAATTATTTTCAACTTCCCTATTTATAAATGGAATTACTTTCCCTGGAGTAACTGGGACGAGCAGTGTATTTCAACATACATTAGAAGAAATTAAGCTTGTATCACCAACTGACGCAAGTGTATATGTTTGTGGTGAAACAGGTGTAGGGAAAGAATATGTAGCGAGAGCGATTCATGAAAATAGTCCAAGAAAAAATGGTCCTTTTATAGCTGTTAACTGTGGTTCATTACCGAAAGAATTAATGGAAAGTGAATTGTTCGGTTATGCTGAAGGAGCGTTTACAGGTGCGCGGCGCCAAGGATATAAAGGGAAATTCGAACAAGCAGACGGAGGAACAATATTTTTAGATGAAATTGGTGAAGTGCCGCCAGAGATGCAAGTCGCATTATTGCGTGTTTTGCAAGAACAAACAGTAACCCCAATTGGCAGTTCAAAAGAGGTACCAGTCAATATTCGTATTATTACTGCGACACATAAAGATTTACTGCGATTAGTTGAAGAAGGAAAGTTCCGTCAAGATTTATATTATCGTTTACATGTTTATCCGCTATATGTTCCATCGTTAATAGAAAGAAAGGAGGATATTCCGTACTTCATACAACATTTTTGTGAACGAAAGAATTGGAATGTTGCATTTCCAAAGAGCATTTGTAATCAATTTTCACAACATACATGGCCCGGAAATATTCGAGAATTATTAAATGTATTAGAACGTATTTACATTTTGTCGCAAGGACGGGAAATATGCGAAAAACAAATCTCTTTTTTATTACAAACTATGATGGGAAATCAACATCAACTTGAATTGCAAATAGAAAATAAAACGAAGTATACATTAAATTTCCGTGAGAAAATACAGCGTGATAGTATGATTGAAGCGCTAGAAAAGACGAATGGAAATGTTTCGTTAGCTGCAAAACTGTTAGATGTACCTCGAAGTACATTTTATAAACGAATGCAAAAATATAAGTTATAAAGTAGATTTTTGTAATCTACTTTTTCTTTGTGGGCTCATGTTCTGTCGGAATGTGCGCTTACCGGGGAAATAATAGAATAGTTAGAAATTAATTTCCGAAAGGGGGACTTATGTGAAGTATATTGAAATTGGTATTGGAAATAGGTGGTTTGTTCGAACAGAAACAGAAAATAAAGATGGAACTGAATTTGAGGAACGAGGTATTATAAAACCTATTTATTTTGAGTCTTTATATGTACGAATTTGGTTTCGCAAAACGTGTTTAATTTTTGATATGAAAGAAGGGTTTAAAAAAGTAAGGAAAAGTAGAGCTGAGTATAAGTTTATTGTTGGAATTGTGAGTAGATTAAATAAAGAAAAAGTGTGTTAACATACGTAGTTATATTAACCAGGAAATTCTTTTGATTTATATCTAATTCATGAAAAATAATTTTACAAATATAAATTGTTAATAAAGCCGCTAAGGAAACTTAGCGGTTTCTTTTTGAATAGGAGGGATTTGCGTATGAATAGGATTGTAACGGTTTTACTTGCAATTATTGTAATGGGGTATTCCATTTATAGTTGGAATGATGCTTCGAAACAGAGTTTGCTAATTTTACAAACACTATTAGGGTTTATGTTAGTTAGTTTAGGGGTGCAAAATTTTAAAAATAAAGAAAATAGAAGTATGGGCATCGCTTTACTACTCGTTGCGTTATATTTAATTGTTGTATCGTTAGTAAGATATTTTGCATGAATAAGTATTTAAATTATTTATTCATGATTTTCTTATTACGAAAAACATTCTCGCAATAAAAGTTAAAATTCCACTTGTATTTCACTATATAAAATATGGCATAATGATTTAGTTAAATAGAAATGGATAGGGTATTTGAGAGGGGCAGTATAATGAGTTTTGCAATTGAAATAGTAATAAAAGCACCAATGGATGTTGTATGTGACTATATAATAGAAGATGAAAAAATAAAAGAATGGAATACGTTTGTAATAGAAAATCGCTATTCTTCAAATATAGATAAAGAGAATCCACATGTAGGAGATAAATATATTTCTGTTCAAAAAGTCGGTAAGAAAATATTGGAGGCAGAAGTAGAAATTCTTGAATACGATGCCCCCCATATTATTTCACTAGGTAGTGAAATGAAGCAAGGATATTCAGCGATGACTTATATGTTAGAAGAAGATGAAGAAGGTACAGCACTAACATTAATTTCAGAATATGAACCGAGTAATTTTTACTATAAAATTATGTATAAGTTAACAGGATGGATTTCACGAGGTTTAACTATGGAACAAATGGAGCGTTTGGCAGAATGTGTGGAAACTGCTTATAATAAAGAAGTTTAATATTAAAAATATATTAAGGTAAAGGCGTTACTCAATCTCGTGAGTAACGCCTTTACTGTTTGAAGATTTTATATTGAAAATCTCAATAGTTCTTTCATATATTTCTTTATCGACACAAAATCTTTCTGTTATCCAATAATTAAGTTCGGAAGATGTAAGACTTTCTTCTCTTTTCTTACCTTGGAAATATCGTTTTAAAACATTATTATTAATAGAAGTCGGAATGCCATCGATATAACCGAAGATCTGAATTTTCTTTAATACAGGAGATGTAGGCCAATCATTAGACTTTGTAATGAGTTCTTTCATACTTGATAAATGTATTGGCTCTGTATTTAAGATTTTTGCTGGACCTGGATCTCTAGTAATTTCAACCCTATTATTTGAGACTTCATAAGTAAAAGTTTCTCTAACATTACTTATTTGAAATGATTCATAAAGTGAGTAAGCTTGGAATAAAGGCGCACAGTAACCAACATCGACATAATAAGGTTGGTCTCAGTTAACTCGTAAGCATAAATGTCCGGGGTCCATATACATATAATGAACATCAAAACCAAGATTTGATAATAACCAATGGAATCCAATCGAGTGCGTCCAACAAGTACCGCCCAGACCTTTTGTTGTAATACGGTTTATGTATGTCTCAATGGAAGGAAAATAATCCCCTGTTTCATTACCTTTTTCCCAGTCAATTATTTTAGAAAGGGTTTCCCACTTTACTTTTTCTTGATGAGCTTTAATTAGCTCATTTAAAAATTTTAAGCTATTAGGCTGTTTTGTAGCACCTAAAAATGATAGAAATTCGTTTACTAGTTTTTCTGACGACATATTCTTTTCCTTTCTATATAGAAGTTAGCATTAAGAATATTATATAATAAATATCAGAAAATACAGTTATTAGTAGGGTAGGAGAGAATTATATGTCTATGTCGCTATATTATAAAAAGATCCGGAAGCAATTAGGTCATGAACTAATTTTTATGCCGAGTGTAGCTGCTGTGATAAAAAACGAGCAGGGGGATATTTTGTTTCAATTTCCTGGTGGGGAATACTGGAGTTTGCCAGCTGGAGCAATTGAGCTTGGGGAAACTCCAGAAGAAGCAGTAGTTCGGGAAGTTTGGGAAGAAACAGGATTGAAAGTGCAAGTAAAAAAACAAAAAGGGGTATTTGGAGGAGAAGAGTACCGTCATACATATCCGAATGGTGATGAAGTAGAATATATAGTTGTTGTGTTTGAGTGTGAAGTTACTAGTGGCGAGCTAAAATCGATAGATGGTGAATCTTTAAACCTACAATATTTCTCTTTATCTGAAAAGCCGCCTTTAGCGTTACCATACCCAGATAAAATATTTTTATAGATGTAAAATAGCACACCTTATTCATTGAAGGTGTGCTATTTATATAATCCCGTCGTATACATTTCCGTCAATGTATGTACTATCTTTTCTAACTCTAATTTTTTATCATTTTTCACAATCGTCCAAAGAAACATCTCATTCATCGCAAACCAAGCACGGGCTACAATTTCTTTATTTAATTTAGATTGTGCTAATCCACTTTCTTGAGAGTATGTAATATCCTGCGTAATATTGTTTATAAAGCGTTCTCGTATCTCGTCCCATTTTTGACGTATCTCTTTTGATAATCCGATTGCCTCCTGCACAACTTGCAATATAGCTCGTTCTTTCTCTGCTAATTGTAGGAATGCTCTAACTTGATTTTGAATCATGCTACGTGCTTCTTCTTTTGTTTGAGGCGAAAAGGAGCGCTCAGCAATATCATAAAATTGATTCATAACATCTTCCATTAAAACGATGAGGAGATCATCTTTGTTTTTAAAGTATACATATGCGGTTCCATAACCAGTTTCTGCATGCTTAATAATTTGTGTAATTGTCGTTTTTTGAAAACCATTATGTATAAAAATAGTATAGCCAGAGTGTAAAAGTTTTTTCTTTGTTTCTAAGGAGCGGTGTTTTCTTGATGAAAGAGTACTGTTTTTCAAAGAATCACCTCTTTATACTGAAATATCTGAAAATATAACTGTATTGTAAAAGAAATTCATATATAAAGTCAACTGACATAATATCATTGACGTTATATCAACTAAGGTGATATATTTCAATTAGTTAGAATAAAAAGAAAATTAAGAGAAGGTGACACCATGTATAAAGAACCATTTCAACCAACTTATGAGTATGCGCTTGAATGTGATAAACATGATGAACTGAAAGATTTTCAAACTGAATTTTATAAAAAAGAAGGAACAATATATTTAGATGGAAACTCATTAGGGCTACTTTCAAAAAGAGCAGAGAAATCGTTACTTACGTTGCTAGATTCATGGAAAGAGTATGGCATTAACGGCTGGACAGAGGGTGAGCATCCTTGGTTTTTCCTTTCGGAGAAATTAGGTGAACTGACAGCACCTCTTATTGGAGCTTTACCAGAAGAAACTATTGTAACCGGTTCCACGACGACGAATATTCATCAAGTAATCGCAACTTTCTATGAGCCGAAAGGAATACGTACAAAAATTCTTGCGGATGAGTTAACATTCCCATCAGATATATATGCACTTCAAAGTCAAATTCGATTAAAAGGGTTAGAGCCAGATCAGCATTTAGTGCGAGTGAAGAGCCGAGATGGTAGAACACTTTCTGAAGATGATATTATTCATGCGATGACAGATGATGTCGCTTTAATTTTATTGCCTTCTGTACTGTATAGAAGCGGCCAAATTCTTGATATGAAACGTTTAACA
Source organism: Bacillus sp. MN7755 (assembly GCF_054771475.1). Classification (NCBI taxonomy): domain Bacteria; kingdom Bacillati; phylum Bacillota; class Bacilli; order Caryophanales; family Bacillaceae; genus Bacillus; species Bacillus sp. MN7755. The sequence goes on along the minus strand of NZ_BTRL01000021.1, from coordinate 53,163 downwards.
GCGGAAGCGCATAAGCGTGGTATTCATATTGGATTCGATTTATGTCATTCAATCGGTTCTATTCCACATCATTTCAAAGAGTGGGATGTTGATTTCGCTATTTGGTGTAACTATAAATATTTAAATGCAGGACCTGGTGGTGTAGCGGGGCTATATGTAAATAAGAAGCATTTTAATAGACTTCCAGGGTTATCAGGTTGGTTTAGTTCCAGAAAAGATAAGCAATTTGATATGGAACATACATTAACAGCTGCTGATCATGCAGGTGCTTATCAAATTGGTACACCGCACGTATTAAGTACAGCGCCGTTAATCGGTTCTCTTGAAATTTTTAAAGATGCTGGTATAGAACGTTTACGCGAAAAATCTCTACATATTACAAGATACATGCTTGATTTAATTGATTATGAATTAAAAGGTTTTGGATTTACAATAGGAAATCCATTAGAAGATGAAAAACGAGGCGGGCATATTTATTTAGAGCATGCAGAAGCAGCACGCATATGTAAAGCGTTAAAAGCAAATGGTGTAATTCCAGATTTTAGAGCGCCAAATGGAGTGAGACTTGCGCCAGTTGCTTTATATAATACGTACGAGGAAGTATGGCAGTCTGTTCGTATTTTAAAGAATATTATGAAAGATGAAGAGTATAAGCAATTTGAAAATAAGCGAGAGGTTGTGGCATAAACATGAAAACATCAGAGTGGATTGATATTTCACAACCGTTAAATAATGATATTGCCACTTGGCCAGGGGATACACCATTCTCGTATGAAGTTTCATGGTCAAAAGAAGAGAGTGGATCAGTAAATGTCGGAAAGTTAACGATGAGTATTCATACAGGCACTCATATTGATGCACCGTTTCATTTTGATAATGAAGGAAAGAAAGTAATAGACTTAGATGTTCAAGTTTATGTTGGACCTACAAGAATCATTGATGTTTCTAATCTTGAAAGCATCGGGAAAAAGGAATTAGAAAACTTTCATTTAGAAGGCGTAGAACGCTTATTGTTACGCACATCTTCACATGGTAAAGCGAATGAATTCCCAGATGTAATCCCGCATTTACGTGCAGATATAGCACCGTTTCTTTCAGAGAAAGGGATACGTTTAATTGGGGTAGATGTTCCCTCAGTTGATCCATTAGATGATAAAGAATTAGAAGCGCATCATCAATTGTTTAAACATGGAATACACATTTTAGAAAATGTCGTACTAGATCATGTAGTAGATGGAGATTATGAACTAATCGCATTACCACTTGCCTTAACAGATGCAGATGGAAGTCCAGTTCGAGCAGTTATTAGACCAATATAAGTAGAGATATATATAAAGGGGCGTTTGGCTAATATGAAAGAAAACGAAAAGGTAATTATGGAAAAAGGGATTCATACGGACTTTAAAGAGAATATGACGTACGGGGAGTATTTGCAATTAGATAGTTTACTATCTTCTCAAAAGAGATTATCAGACCATCATGATGAAATGTTATTCATCGTTATTCACCAAGCAAGTGAACTTTGGATGAAACTCATTTTACATGAGTTAAATGCAGCAATTGAATCTATTAAACAAGATAAATTACAACCAGCATTTAAAATGTTAGCACGTGTCTCAAAAATTCAATCTCAAATTATTCAATCTTGGGATATTCTGGCGACATTAACGCCATCAGAGTACATTGAGTTTCGTGACTCGCTCGGTCAAGCTTCAGGTTTTCAATCGTACCAATATCGTATGATTGAGTATGCACTTGGTTATAAAACACCACATGCATTAAAGATTTATGAAAAAGATCCAGAATTACATGCTCGCCTTCATAAAGCACTACATGCACCTAGTCTATATGATGTGGCAATTCAAGCGCTTGTAAAAGAAGGGTTCCCGATTCATAAAGATGTGTTAAATCGTGATATTACGCAGCCTTATGAAGAAGATGCAACAGTAGAAGCAGCATGGATAGAAGTATATGCAGACGTAAAAAAATATTGGAATTTATACCAGCTTGCTGAAAAATTGATTGATATTGAAGATTGGTTACAACAATGGCGTTTCCGTCATATGAAAACGGTAGAACGCATTATCGGACATAAAATGGGAACAGGCGGATCTTCTGGTGTATCTTATTTAAAACGAGTACTTGATCAAAGTTTCTTCCCAGAGCTTTGGAATGTTCGTACGAAATTATAAAAACAAACCTGTCAGTTTAACTGGCAGGTTTGTTTTTTTATTTGAGCACAATTATGTTTTAATGGAAACTACAAGATATAATACATTGAGTAACTATTTAAATGGAGGTAAAGTTTTGGATTTCAAGCAACTAGAAAATAAATTTGAAAAGAAAAAAGTGAATACATTTCTCGTTTATCAAAAAGGTGAGTTAACAACTGAGTATTATAAAACGTTAGAGTGTGAAAATAATCTATTTAAAATAAATTCGATTACAAAAAGCATTGTATCTATATTAATTGGTATTGCAATCGATAAAGGATATATAAATGATATACATACATCGATTACAGAGTGGATTGAAAATGTATCTGAGGAAAAGCGGGATTTGACTCTGTATCATTTATTAACGATGACCACAGGTGAGGATTGGAAAGAGTTCGGAAATGGAGTAGTGTTCCCAAATGATTTTGTAGAATCGGAAAACTGGGTGCAGTACATATTAGAAAAATCAATAATTGAAAAACCCGCTACAAAAATGAATTATAACTCAGGTTCTTCGCATTTACTTAGTTACATTATCCAAAAAGCTACTGGAATGTCGACAGAGCAGTTTGCGAAAAGATATTTGTTTAATCCATTAGAAATTACCGAATATGAGTGGCAACAAGATCCCCAAGGAATACATGTCGGCGGCTTCGGTATGAAAATGAAATCCAAAGATTTATTAAAGCTCGGAATATTATGTTTGCAGAATGGATATTGGCAGGGGAATGAAATCGTATCATCGAAATGGTTAGAAAAATCAAGTATGGCTCTATTTGAAACGTATGAACATGTCGGGGCATATGGATATCACTGGTGGGTATTGAATAACGAAAGATTTCACATACCGTATTGTATGTACTTTGCTATGGGATATGGCGGACAATACATCGTTATCATTCCGCAGTTAGAGGTCGTTGCTGTAATAAGCAGTCATATGCCAAAACGTGGACTCGTTCCATTGAAATTATTTATTGAGCATGTACAAGAGAATTACAATGTTCAATAAGGCCACAGGTGGATCCGTTCAATCCAGTTCAATTGTTTAGTTTCTTCACAATTAAAAGTAATTTAGAAAATAAAACCCCACTGTTTACATTAGTAACAGTGGGGTTTTATTTTATCTACTCGTCTTCTGGAACGACACCGTTATAAATTTCTCTGTCTTCGTTTCAAATTCTACATCAACAAAAACACCATATTCTTTTCCATCTTCACGTAGCCATAATTTAAATTTTTCAACTGTTATTTGAACGGTTTTTGGTTTTCTACCTATATGAAGATAATCAATAATCTCAGCTTTCGGGTATTGTTCTTTCGTCTTTTCTACAGCAAGTTTCCCCCATTTAGCATACGGCGGCTGCGCATGAACAATTGATGAGCCGGTATATATATTTGAACATGTTGTTAGGAACAGAATGACGAGTGCGACACGCTTTAACAATTTCTTCATGATGAACTCCTTTTATTCTTTTTGTATATTGTTTACATATTTTTTCAACGATATTAGCTTGGATTTTTTTGTCTTCTTTACATAAAAGCGAGGCTTTTACAAAACATAACCAAGAAATCATTTCCGTAATTAAGGAGGGAAAATTATGCGTCAAAAAGCTATTTTTAAAATAGCAGTTTTACTTGCGTTCATAGGACTATCTTTGATGGTCAGTAGTATACAACTAAAAAATGTAGAAGCCTTTTCTAATCAAGTCATTCAAAGAGGAGCATCTGGCGAGGATGTCATTGAACTGCAATCTCGTTTGAAATATAACGGGTTTTATACGGGAAAGGTGGATGGTGTTTTCGGATGGGGTACATATTGGGCACTTCGAAATTTTCAAGAGAAATTCGGATTACCTGTTGATGGTTTAGCTGGAGCTAAAACGAAGCAAATGCTCGTGAAGGCAACGAAGTATGACAAGTCAACTGCTAATAAAGGAAATAGTGGTGGTACTGCGCAAGAAAATAAACCACCTCAAAATAAAGGGACAAATGTTCCAAATGGCTATTCTCAAAATGACATTCAGCTCATGGCAAACGCAGTATATGGAGAATCACGTGGTGAGCCATACTTAGGACAAGTTGCAGTAGCTGCAGTTATATTGAATCGTGTTACAAGTGCATCATTTCCAAATACCGTTTCAGGTGTAATCTTTGAGCCAAGAGCATTCACAGCAGTAGCAGACGGGCAAATATATTTAACACCAAATGAAACAGCAAAAAAAGCTGTATTAGATGCAATTAATGGATGGGATCCAACAGGAAATGCATTGTATTATTTCAATCCAGATACTGCAACAAGTAAATGGATTTGGACGCGTCCACAAATTAAAAAGATCGGAAAACATATTTTCTGTAAATAGAGCGGAGGTGGAACTATGTTACGAGGTATTATAATCGTATTATTAACAATCGGTGTAGTTGGGACAGGATACTGGGGCTATAAAGAGCACCAAGAGAAAAATGCAGTATTAATTCGAGCGGAAAATAGCTATCAACGTGCATTTCATGATTTAGCATATGAGGTTGATTTATTGCACGACAAAATTGGAACAACGCTCGCGATGAATTCACGTGCATCTTTATCACCTGCATTAGCAGATGTATGGAGATTAACATCTGAAGCTCGTTCGGATGTAGGGCAACTTCCTTTAACATTAATGCCTTTTAATAAAACGGAAGAATTTTTAGCGAATATTGGTGATTTTAGTTACCGTGCAGCCATTCGTGATTTAGAAAAAGAGCCGTTAAATGATCAAGAATACAAAACGTTGCAAACTTTATACTCAAATGCAGGAAATATACAAGATGAACTAAGAAAAGTGCAACATCTTGTTTTGAAAAATAATTTACGCTGGATGGATGTTGAGATGGCACTCGCATCAAATCGTGATCCTGCAGACAATACAATTATTGATGGATTAAAGACTGTAGAAAAAAATGTAACATCGTATTCATCTACAAACTTCGGACCGACCTTTACAAGTGCGCAAAAAAATAAAAAAGGCGGATTTGAAGCAGAAGGAAAAGCGATTTCAAAAGATGAAGCGGCGAAAATCGCAAAATCATTTTTAAATTTAAAAGGAAATGAAAAAGTAGAAGTTGAGAAAAGCGGAAAAGGTGCAAAAGAATCTTTCTATAGTGTGAAAATTAAAGATGAAGCGACGAATAATGAGTTTTATATGGATATTACCGGAAAAGGCGGATATCCAATTTGGGTTATGAATAATCGAGAAATTAAAGAACAGAAAGTTAGTTTAAACGATGCAGGAAGTAAAGGTTTGAAATTCTTAAAGGACCATAAGTTTAATAATATGGAGCTTTATGATAGCTCACAATATGATAATGTTGGTGTATTTACGTATGTTGTAAATGAGAATGGCATACGAATTTATCCAGAAGCAATTCAAATGAAAATTGCTTTAGATGACGGTTCTATCGTTGGATTTTCCGCAAAAGAATATTTAGCGTCACATCAAAAACGAACGGTTCCATCAGCAAAGCTAACTGCAGCAGAAGCGAGAAAGAAAATCAATCCAGATGTTAAAGTTATGGAAGAACGCAAAGCCGTCGTAGTAAATGATTTGCATAATGAAGTACTTTGCTATGAATTTGTAGGTACGTTAGGGAAAGATACGTACCAAATTTTCATTAATGCAAATAGCGGAGCAGAAGAAAAAGTAAAGAAAATGCAAGCTGTTGAAAAAATTTATGATTAAACCTTATTAGTAAAGTGGTGAAAATAATGAAAACCCTAATATATATGTTAATGTTTTGCTTTTTTATAGTTGGATGTAGTATTGGAAAAAAGGACAACCCAAACGAAAAGCCAGAACAAAAAAATGTTTCGACGAAAAATGTTAATTATACGAACAAATCAAATAAGCCAAATGAAAAAGCAGCAGACCATTTAGCATCTTTAGCCGCAAGTGTGCCAGGAGTGAATGATGCAACAGCAGTCGTTGTTGGGAAATATGCTATTGTAGGTATTGATGTAAAAGCGAAACTCGATCGAACTCGTGTGGAGTCCATTAAATACTCTGTAGCAGAAAGTTTAAAAAACGATCCTGATGGTGCTAATGCAGTTGTTGTAGCGGATGTTGATACGTATGAACGTCTCAAACAAATTGGAAAGCAAATTAAAAAAGGAAAAACAGGTGAAGGTATACTTGATGAGTTAGCAGCAATTGTTGGCCGAGTAATGCCACAAGTTCCAAATGACATGATTGAAAATCGAGAAACAAATCCAATTAAAGATAATGATAAACAATTACCAAAAGATGAAGAACAAGAATTAAGAAAAGAACAGAATGACCAATCAAATAATCATTTGAATAAATAAAGTTAACCTTAGGCCCGTACTAAATTGTACGGGTTTTTTTATATAATATTAAATATTCAGTTTATTTTTAAGGGAATATATGGTTTAATTATGATGGGAGGGACAACTGTTATGATGAAAAAAAGCACATTAATATTATGTAGTTTATGCTTAGGTTTCAGTATGACAGCGTGTGAACAGAAGAAAGAAGTAAAAAAACAAACCACAACTTCTTCTACTGTGATGGAGAGACAGCAGAAAGAATCTATCAATATAAATCATTTCTCGCACATAAATGAAGGAATGACTTATAAAGAAGTAAAAGAATTAATTGGTTTTGAAGGGAATTTACTCATAGAAGAAGGCGTAGAACATTCTACACAAATTAAACAAATTTTTTCTTGGAAAGGAAGCGATTCAACTTCATTTGTTGAAATTACCTTTTTAGATGGAAAAGTGCATTCAAAAGCGCAGCAAGGTTTAAGTTAATAAGTAAAAAATGGGAGAGTTTTGCATGAACATACATACAGGGGAAATTCAATTAGTTCCGTATAAAGAAAAATATAAAGAAGTTATACAAACATTTACTTTACCAAGTGAACAAGTTCAATTTACATCAGACCCAGGCGAATTGCTGGAGAAAGCTAAAAGTGATCATACAAAAAATGTGATTGTTATTTTGGATTACAATGGGGTACCTGTTGGCCTTTTCGCATTGCAAACAGGTGATAGAGTACAGGAGTTCACAGATAATGAGAACGCATTACTTTTAACTTCATTTTCTATAAATCACAATAGACAAAGGAAAGGATATGCTAAAAAGTCATTGGCGCTATTACAAGAGTTTGTAAAACGTTATTTTCCGATAAAAAATGAAGTTATACTTGCTGTGAATGAAAAAAATATTCCTGCACAAAATTTATATGAAAAAGTCGGCTTCCAAGATAAAGGCTTTAGAAGAATGGGACCAATTGGTCAACAAATCATAATGCATTTACCTATCATGAAATAATGAGAAGAAAAACTTACTCTTGCATAACAAAGTAGTAAGTTTTTTACTTAGAACGATAAGAGAATAAATATAAAACACATATATTTAGGAGTGAAGAAATTATAGCTAGTGACATAAAAAAATAAAGATACTTGAAAAACATTAATTTTAGTTAGTTTTACAAGTATTAAATAATACTAATGGAGGTCGTAGCTTTATGGAAATAATTCAATTACTAAAGAAGGATGACTTATTTAATAAGGCAATAGATGTGTTTTGGAAAGAATGGGGTGAGGAAGGAGGGCGTGCTTTTTATGAAGATTGTATGACTAATGCTTTAATTGATCCAAATGACATACCGAGTTTTTACATTGCAAAAGTAGATGATAAGATTATCGGAACTTATGCATTAATTCGTAATGATTTAAACAGTCGTCAGGATTTGAGCCCGTGGCTAGCATGTTTGTTTGTAGATGAAAAATTTAGAGGTAACTCTATAGGAGCAGACTTGTTGAATCATGGACTGCTAGAAGCAGCAAAAAGAGGATACAAATTTCTTTATCTTACTTCAGATCTTAAAGGCTATTATGAAAAATATGAATGGGAAAAAATTGGAGTTGCTTATGGGCCTAGTGGAGGATACATACCTTTGTTTAAAAAGTCAACAGTTCTATAACGAAAGCACCTTTCGTTGAACAAAATTAAAGAACTTTAAAGAACCTTACTACGATAGATTGTGGCAAGGTTCTTATAGTTTATATTAAAATTAACTTACTTTATTATCACTGTAGATCAATTGTGAAATACATTTAATTGAGGAGAAATGATATGGCAATTTATATTGCATTACTAAGAGGGATAAATGTAGGCGGCCATAAGGTAATTAAAATGGCTGATTTAAAACGAGTGTTTGAATCAATAGGGTTAAAACAAGTGAAAACATATATTCAAAGCGGTAATATCGTATTCGAATCTGAGGAAGATATAAAATTTCTAAAGGAGCGAATACAATCTGAAATTAAAAACGTTTTTGGTTTTGATGTTCCAGTCATGTTAAGAACAAATGAGGAATTTATAAATATTATAAAAAGATGCCCCTATAAAGCCAATTCATTGCTAGAAGGGGAAAGTATACATGTTGCCTTCCTAGCAAATGAACTTTCTGAAATAGAAAAAGATCAGCTGCTTATGCAAAAAAATGAGACTGAAGATTGTTATATACATGAAAAAGTTGTGTATTTATTTTTCAAAAATAGCATTCGAAATTCCAAATTAATGAACCAGTTTCAGAAGTTACATACACCAGCTACAGTAAGAAATTGGCGGACTGTGAATAAATTAAAAGCGATAGTTGAGGATATGTAAATATAAAAAGATGAGATTTTCTCTATATAGAAAATCTCATCTTTTTATTTATATTGTTTTCCGACTATAAGTTCGACAATAGGATAAATAAAGAATGAAGAACAAAGTGCGATAAAGAGAGGAAGATTCTTTATTTCATCAAGTAATAGGAAGGCAAATCCTTCTGAAAATATTAAAATTAGAAACATGAAACAAATAAGTGCAAAATAAGAAATTTTAAAGCTTTTATATCTGATTTGCTGTCCCATTCCATCTTGGCTTTCTTCCGATACTCCATTTGGATCTCCCCAAGTAATTTGATTAATTAAATTACCAAATATTAACGAAAAAGCGAATAATGTTCCTCCCAAAATCGAACCTTCTGTTACATATTTATATGCGCCATGTATGAGGACTCCGATTAATGATAAGACGATAATCATGAAAATAAATTTTTTATGCTTCAATTTAGAAATGACACCTCCATAGTTGTAAAAAACTCTTTACACTCATAGTATAAAATTGGAAAAGCTCCATGTCAAATACTTTTTACATAAAGGGCGAGAATATGATATTTTGTTTTTAAGATTAATAAAAAATTACATTACATTTGAATGTAAAAGAATGGGCTCGCATATATTTGGAAGGGATGTCAGATTAATTTAGGGGGTAGTTATGTCTATTCTTTTAAAAGCTGGTGCTGATGCAGGAAATAACGGTTTGAAGTTAATGGTGAAAGGGCAAGACCCTATTTTTATTCCGAGTATATATTCTTTATATATAGGAGAGCCTACAGGACTCTTAGATGAGGGAGATGTTTCATTATCTGAATTAGAAAATCACATTGACGTGACCATTAGTTCTCCATCGTTAATGTTAAATAACGTGCGGTATGTCGTTGGAGAAAAAGTAATTCAAGATCAATTAAAAGGTACTGAAGTAGAGAAGAAATCGAATAAGTCAACGGATGAGTTAATGGTTATTACAATTCTATCAGGCTTAGCAGTAAGTGCTATGCGTCAAAGTCCAACTTCTAGTCATATTAATATTCGTTATGATTTATCAGTTGCTCTTCCTATGCAACTCATTACGCAAGAAATAGCTGCGGAAAATGCAAAACGTTATATGGGTAACCATAAAGTGGTGTTCCATTATCCAAACGGACGTGATGTGACAATTAATATTTCTATCGAATATTGTAAATGCCTACCTGAGGGCGCTTCTGGGACGTGGGGCATTGTATATGATGAAGAAGGAAATGTTGTGAAACATAAAATAGAATGTGAACCAAATCAAGTTTCTGAAATTGATTTTGTTGATAAAACACTATTATCTTTTGATATTGGAGCAGGGACTACAGAAGAAGTAGTTTCACTAGGCGTAAACTTTAGACCACAACTAAGTAAAGGCTTATCATACGGTGTGAAAGAAACGTTACTACAAATAATTACGAGATGGAACCGGAAGTATCCAACAAAGACGATTGATAGCATTACAGAGTTTAACCAAATATATTTAAATGAAAAGCATCCAAGAAATGCGTTATTAGTTGAAGAATCACAACCAGCATTATTAGGTTTAGCAGCACGTGTCGCAACGGATATTATTAACAAAATTGATGATATGAAAGACGATCCATACGTGTTTATTTATGGCGGGGGCGCAGTTATCATTAAAAATAGCTTGAAAATGATTTTAAAACAAAAAGGGCGTTTAACAAATGTAATCTTTGTAGATAATCCATTATTTACAAATGCACGTGGATTATTAGTATACACTTGTTCACCAAAATATAGAGAGCATAAGCAAAAAGAGTTAGGATTTACAAACTTAACGATAAGTTAGTTGGTGGAAACATGCGATCTAGGCGATATAAACGTGGTGATCGAGTGAAAATCAATATTCATAAATCAGTATCACCTGAAATGCTTGCATGGCTGAATAAACAATCTAACCCAACCAATTTCTTTTTCTTTGCTGCACAGCAACTCTTTAAACAAGTGGGAGATATTGATGTGTCAAAAGCTATACCAAGCAGCCATGTTTTCTCATTATACGTAGAGCCATCATCCTTGTTAAAGGTCGAAGTTAATCCTTTTAAAAACGTACCACTAGAAGCAAATAAATCCACCGATAATATAAAAAAAAAATCATGGGAAGCTGTTGATCAATTAGATTGTCCGTTTTTTTAAACATATAAAAATATAAGTATCGCCCATCACTATACATACGGATACAGTGATGGGCTTTTTTAATGTAACGAATAGAAGGGGCACAAATTACGGTGTGCCCTTCTATTCGTTATTTATCTATAATTTAGATGTATGCTCAGTAACAGCATGAATTATGTCTTCCCAGTCATCGGGATGATTTTCATGTCCTGCGCCTTCAAGGGTTAATAGCGCTGAGTTAGGAATTTCATCAATTATTGCAAGACCATGTTCAAAAGGGAGTGCAGTATCGTCTGTTCCGTGAATGACTAATGTAAGTGCTTGTATGGAGTGAAGCACACCTTCATATGCATCATCTCCTTGAAGTAGAGCATGATTAAACATACTTAATAGATTGTTAGCTCGTTCTATTTCTTGTTTGACTTGTTTGTAGACCCTTTTTTCATCAAATGTTCGTTTGGATCCACATAATAGGCGAGATCCTGAAACTAAATATTCTGCTACAACATTTTCATTTGTCCAATCTAAATGCGCGCCATTAGCATGGTGTGTTAAAATTCTTTCATCCATCGGGGGTAAATCTCGCGTGTTATTGTCAGATCCTATCACACTTGTAGCTAGTAATGTTAACGTTAAAATTCTTTCGGGATGTTTTACAGCAGCAATTTGAGCAATCATGCCACCTAATGACATACCAAATAGATGTGCTTTGTCAATATGATAAGCATCTAGTACCCCAATTGCATCTTCAGCCATATCTGTAACGGTATAATTGGAAGTTCCAGGCTCGTATGCAACTGAGCGTCCCACATCACGGTTATCAAAACGAATAACAAATTTCCCTGTGTTCGCCAACCGTTCACAAAATTCTTCATCCCAATAAACCATTGAACACGTAGCACCCATAATTAATAAAATAGCTGGGTTCTTAGGATTCCCAAAGCTTTCTGTACATATATCAATTCCGTTTATTTTAAATATCTTTTCAGTCATAAAATTATCTCCATTTCTTTTGAATTTAATTAACAATACAGTTTGTAATGGTTCTAAGATGTGAGTAAGATTTGTTTATAGCATAATTACCCCCAAAAATAATTATATGATTATTCAAGACAAAAAATTTTGAGAAATAATTGTATGTTATTACAATAAACAACAAGGAGGAGAGGAAATGAAAGCAATTGTTATAGATCAATATGGTAGTGTTGAAGAATTAAAAGAAAGACAAGTTTTAAAACCGGTTGTTAAGAATAACGAGGTATTAATACGTATTCTCGCAACAGCTGTTAATCCTGTTGATTGGAAAATAAGAAAAGGAGACCTACAAGAACAGTTGCGATTCTCATTTCCAATCATCTTAGGGTTAGATGTAGCTGGAGTTATTGAAGAAGTTGGGGAAGGTGTAGATTGTTTCAAAATAGGAGATAAAGTGTTTACGAAACCTGAAAATATAGGAAAAGGCTCTTATGCTGAATTCATTACAGTAAAATCAGATTTAGTTTCCTATATGCCTACTAACCTAAGTTTCGAAGAGGCAGCTTCGATTCCTCTTGCAGGACTTACAGCGTGGCAAAGTCTTGTAGATTATGCAAAAATAAAAGAACATGACCGAGTGCTCATTCATGCTGGAGCAGGTGGAGTTGGAAGTTTAGCAATCCAAATCGCCAAATCATTTGGAGCTTTTGTTGCGACCACTGCGAGTGATAAAAATAAAGAGTTTTTACAGTCTTTAGGGGCAGATCTTGTTATTGATTATAAAAACGATAAATTTGAAGAATTACTATCAGATTTCGATATTGTATTAGATACAATAGGTGGTGAAGTACAAGAAAAAAGCTTTCAAATTATTAAGCCTGGTGGTGCTTTAGTTTTGATTGTTCATGAGCCAATTCAAAAAGTAAAAGGGATAAAATCAGGGTTTTTATGGCTAAAACCAGATGGAAAGCAATTAGAAGCATTGTCAGATTTAATTGTACATGGAAAAGTTCAGCCTATTGTAAGTAAGGTTGTGCCGTTTAATGAAGAAGGGATCAGAGAAGCTCATATTTTGAGTGAAGGTCAACATGTTAGAGGTAAGATTGTCATGAAAGTGGAATAAAAATGACTTAACATACTTAAAAATTTCATAATACCCCAAAACAAAAATGTTTTGGGGTATTTACTTTTTTTAGCTTAAAAGGATTGTGCATGTGTTTCTAAAGTTTATAGTTTCGTATTGTATCATGTAATTTCTCTAATCCAATCAACATCTCTTTTTCATTTAACATAGAATAGCTAATTCTTAATTGGTTATTATTTCTTTCGTTATGTAATAGACAAGCTGTTCCTGGCAAAAAAGAAACATCTACTTTATTTGCTTTTTGTAATAAAGTAAAAGGATCTATCGAATTAGGAAGTGCAACCCATAAATTAAAGCCACCATTTGGAATTTTAAAGTTTATTTCCTTAAGTGGTGATAAAATATCAATCGTTATATCACGTCTAATTTGTAAAGCTGTACGTAATTTCTCTAAATGATTTTTCATACGTTCTGCACGTAAAAACGGTAGAAGTGCTTTTTGTGTTAATAAAGGACTACCGATATCCATTGAACCTTTTACAGCAAATAACCATTCAAAAATAGGACCATCGGCAATAAGTGCTGCGATACGCAGTCCTGGTGCTAACGTTTTACTAAATCCTTTTATATATATTACATGGCCATTCTTATCAAAAATTTTGATTGGAGGGGGAACAATAGCATCCTCAAAATATATTTCTCCGAAAGAATCATCTTCAATTATAAAAAACTCATATATCTCTGCTAGTTCTATAAGTTCCATTCTTCGCTCTTTACTCATTACTGTACCTGTCGGGTTCTGGAAAGTTGGATTCGTATACAATAAAACGGGATTTTTACTTTGACAAATATCATCGATTAAATCGGAGCGAACTCCATGATTATCAAGAGAAACTGGAATAATTTGAACACCTTTATTGATGAAAATATCAAGTGCAGCACTGTAACACGGGCTTTCCACTAATACAATATCACCAGGTTTTAATAATGTTTGAGCAATTAAATCAATTCCTTGTTGTGCTCCGCTTGTAATTAATAATTGAGATGGGTCTGTCACTAATTTCTGGTGCTCATTTAAGTAATTTGCTATTTCAACTCGCAGTTCATAATCGCCTTGAACTGGCCCATAAGTTGCTAGAATCATCTGGTCTTTATTAAGTATTTTATGCATTTCTTCTGCCAAGAATGGATTTGGTAATAAGCGAGGATATAAAATCGCTTGTGAAAAATCATAATATTTCCGGTGCTGATTCATTGCATATTGAGATCGCATAACATTAATCGTTTTTGTTTGTTGCCATTTATACGGAATTGACCTGAAATCTTTCTTTACATGTTTATGTATATAAGCACCTTTTCCTTGCTCAATGCGTATATATTCTTTCTTTTCTAACTGCTTATACGCCTTACGAACAGTTAATAGGCTAATCTGTAAATCTTCGGCCATAGAGCGTAAAGATGGAAGTAAGTCACCATGCGAAAGCATGCCACTTTGTATTCTTTCAACAATTTGCATATATATTTGCTTGTAATACGGTATGTTGGATTCTTTACGAAGGACAATCTTCATGGTTTCACCTTTTTCGTTTTTATTTTATTAAAGCGAAAAATATATAGAGAATCAACTATGATTTTAGGCAACTGTTATATACATAGTTACACTGTTATACACTATACCTTCTATACTCATGTTAAGAGTAAAAAGGAGGAAAAGTAATGGTTATTTTCAATTATATTTTAGTATGTATTATTTTTGGTACAACATTTTTAACGATAAAAATTGGAATTGAAGCAGGAGCACCCCCATTATTTTCAGCAGGAATTCGTTTCTTTTTAGCAGGCGTTATCCTTATGATTATATTTAAGTTAAAGCGAAAAGAGATTACACCGCATCTATTTTCAAAACGTATTATGTATGCTGGATTTTGTTTAACTTTCATGACGTTTGCATCATTGTACTGGGCGGAACAATATATTTCTTCAGGGCTAGCTGCTGTTCTTTCGGCTACGGGTCCAATGATGATTTTGTTATTACAAGCTAAGAGAAATAAGGAAAAATTACAAAAGGAGCAACTCGTCGCTTTAGTTATTGCACTAATAGGCGTTATCTTTGTTTCTTTACCAGGGATGCACCAAGAAATAAGTTTCATATGGAGTATCGCTTGTTTTGTTTTAATAATAGGAGAATTATTTTACGGAATAGGCTCTATTCGCTCAAAAGAAATACTTTCGGATTTACAAAGTGTATCGCCATTTCTCATTAATGGTATTCAAATGTTTTACGGAGGTGTTTTATTACTAATCGTATCCGTCATAGTAGAACAACCGGATGTAACTGTATTAGCTTCATGGAGTGTACAGTGGCCTATTTTATATCTCATCTTTATCGGATCAATTGGTGGACACGGATTATATTACTGGCTCTTATCAAAAACGAATCCTGTATTTCCGTCAACGTGGTTATATGTCTCACCACTAATTGCTATTATAGTTGGATACATCATATTAGGAGAACCTTTAAACCCTACAATGGGAATAGGTGCTTGTTTTATTTTGGTTGGTGTATTTTTAGCTAATCGATCCACACTCCGTATGTATTTCAAACAAGGAAGATTATTTGAGAAGGAAATGTAGTTGTATAAAGAAGCAGCCCTGTATAAATCAGGGCTGCTTGAATTTTATTTACAATACGGATTGACTTTATTTATTGGAAAGGCGTAATATTATTAAGCTATATGAAAGAGAACTGTAAAAAGAGGGGAGTTATTATGAAAATGAATTGGACTGAAGTAAAGGGAAAAATTCGAACGCAAATTTCAAAACCATCATATGAAACTTGGTTTACTAATACTACTGTTTATTTAGAGGATGATATATTAACAATTTATTGTCCGAATGAATTTGCACGTGATTGGTTAGAATCTCATTACAAAGAATTAGTATTTAATACATTACGAGAAATGTATAATACGACATTTGAAATTCAGTTTGATCTATGTAATGGCGAACCATCTAAGTTGAAAGATGTTCAAAAAGAAAGGCTTAATAGCTGGGATGAAGTAAAAAAAGCATTAAGACCAAAGCTAGCAGAGAAAACATTTATGACATGGATTAGAAATACAAATGCTACAATAGAAGATAATAAATTAATAATATTTTGTGAAGATGCGTTTCATCGTGATTTGCTTGAAGGGGAGTATAAAAATATAATTTCAAGTACCGTACAGAAAATTACAAATGAAGAATATCAAATTTGGTTCGAAATAGAATCAAACGCCACTTCTAAAGCACAGATTCATCACGTGCAAAATAATCAACTTACTTCCGGACAAGAGGAATCAAAAATAATTTGGAATAAAATAAAAGATAAAATGCAATTAACAATTTCGAGACCATCATATGAAACATGGGTCAAAGAAACGACAGCCAGAATAAATGAAAATTCATTGATCATTTATTTTAAAAATAAATTTCAACAAGAGTGGGTTGAAAAGTCTTATAAAGATTTAATTTCGCAAATAGCTAAAGAAGTAACTGGAAATACATATGAACTTCAATTTGAATTAAATTCAAATACAAATACAACCAGTAATGATGAAAAATCACAATCAACTATTGAAGATATCACTTCCGAATTAGGGGAGCAGTTCAAAGTCTCCAATAACAGTTTAAAACATAATGATGTAGACGAAAGCAATAAGCGTATTCAAGCCTTAGAAGAAAAAATAATGAACTTAGAAAAAATCATTGGTACATTAGTGGGAACATTAGAGGTAGTAAAATCAAAAACACAGTTGGAAAAATAACCAACTGTGTTTTTTTACTTAATTCGCTTTTTTTATAAACCCTTTATAATGACGTTTCACAAGCTGACTTTCTAACGTCTTCATTGTTTCTAGTGCTACACCGACAATGATCAGTAAGCTTGTACCACCAATTTGAGCAGAAGGTGGTAACGTAGCAATTTTTGTGAATACGAGCGGTAAAATTGAAATTGCACCTAAGAAAATTGCGCCGATAAATGTTAAACGGTATAAAATTTTAGTTACATATTGTTCTGTTGATTTACCAGGACGAATACCAGGAACATATCCATTTTGCTTTTTCAAATTCTCTGCCATTTGTTCAGGATTTACTTGAATAAATGCGTAGAAGTATGTGAAAGCAACGATAAGACCGACATAAAGTGTCATTCCAATTGGATGTGCAAAATCAAGATTTGCAACTAACCATTTTGATACGCTTGAATCAGGGAAGAGCTGCGCAATTGTACGCGGCGTCATTAAAAATGCGGAAGCAAAGATTACTGGAATTACACCAGCACTATTTACTTTTAGAGGTAAATGAGTGTTTTTTGCTCCTTGATATTGATTGTTTCCTGAAACAGCTTTTGCATATTGAATCGGTATTTTACGCACGGCTTGTTGAATGTAAATAACGCCAACAACTATCGCTAAAATTACGAGACCAATTAAAACCATTTTTATGATGTGCATGAATAATTGATCGCCTGCATTTTGAAATTGTTGCAAATAAATTTGATTCGCAACATTTGGAATCGCTGCTACAAGTCCTGCGAAGATAATCATCGAAATACCATTACCTACACCATTAGCAGTAATTTGTTCACCTAACCAAAGTAAAAAAGCAGTACCTGCAGTTAAAACTGTCGCAATAAATAAGTATGTAGTCCAGCTTTGATCTGTTATTAATTGTCCACCTGCTATATTATTAAAGCCATAAGACATCCCAATGGCCTGTATGAATGCGAGAATGATTGTAAAGTATCGAGTGAATTGAGCTGATTTCTTACGGCCCATTTCTCCTTGCTTTGCCCATTCCGAAAATTTAGGTATAACGTCCATTTGTAGTAATTGTACTATGATAGAAGCTGTAATATATGGTGTAATACCTACAGCAAAGATTGAGAAGTGTTGCAGTGCTCCTCCGCCAAATACGTTTAGCATACCTAAAACGTTAGCTTGATCTTGTACTTTTAATACCTCTGCGTTAGTATGAGGAACTGGAATAAACGTGCCAATTCGAAAAACAATTAGCATCGCTAATGTAAAAAGAATTTTGTTTCTTATCTCAGCTACTCTCATGAAATTTGAAATCGTACGAAACATTATGTCGCCTCCTATATTTTGATCAATTCAAAACTGATTATTATATCCCGATGAAGTAACCACAAACCTCCTTCCGCATTAAATTCATTTGACAAATGGAATTTTATACATTTTGTAGTTTTCTCGGATATAAAAATATAAGGTGTTTTTTAGCGACCAATAAGCTTTTCGTAATCATTCAATACACATAATATATCGAATAAATTAACAAATGTACATACATACGCATGAAAAATGAATGAATAGGGGCATTTTTTACATTTATTTAATGCTAGATTGATAATTAGGAACGTTTTATGTAGTTGTATTGAAAGGATTCCGTGGAAAGTATTATGGTTTAGCTGTAGCACATGATAACCTCAAGGAAATCTTCAAGGATGTTGAGAAAACTCATATATTTAGTCGTGAATTAGAGAAACTATTAAAGCAAGAAAAGATTTGATTGAAATAGTAGTGAAGGAAAATCTTTCTTCTATAGAGAATATTTCTAACGCAGGAATCTAAGTATATAGGTTCTAATGAAAGGAGAATTCACATGAATACATTTGTAAAGGACAAGTTTTATGAAACGAGAAATCAATTATTTGAGGAAATTACTTTGTTAAGTGATACTCAATTTAATAGAAAACCAGATAAGGATAAATGGAGTATAGCACAAGTTTGTCATCACTTAGTTTTATTAGATGAGAGAGTTATAACGGTTATTTTGTCAGGATTAAAAAAGATGGATAGTTTCCAAAATGAGCGTAAAGAAATTCATACTATTGTATTAGATAGATCGATAAAATTTATAGCACCAGAAATGATTGAACCAAGTATAGAACCATTTGAATTGCTGCAAATGGTTGATTTGTTAAACGACTCTAGAAAAGAATTGATGCGTTTTCTGAGTACAATAGAAGATGAATCTAAATTGGCAAAAAAATCAGTGATGCATCCAGCTCTTGGAGAATTACTTCTTGATCAGTGGATAGAATTAATCTATTTGCATGAACAGCGTCATATAGAACAAATCAAAGAGGTAAAATTGCTTTGTGAAGTTGAAAAGTAAAAATTATTATCTATTTATTGAGCGATTTAGGATAGCATCAAGGGTTCGAGTGATAAAATACAAGTCTTGATTAAAATTATGATGAATTTAGTTGAAAGCAACCAATAAGCAGAAGAAAATACGAAACTAGCAGATCTTACTCTTGAATAGGAAACGAACATTCAAAAAAAACTGAATCCGAATTGCTGTATAAGTGTAACCCCGTCTTAAATGAAGAACGGGGTTATTATTTTTGGAAGTGATCTCAGCATTTTCATTTAGAAGGAAATAAATTAGCAATGAAATCCGAAAATGTAATCAGCATTACACACTATATCTTTAAGTTATAATGATTTCCGGAAATGAGTTATATGTCCATAATTTTGATAGTACATATACATCTACCGTTGGTTTAGCGCTCTTCACACGTTAGAGGAAGAAGTAAATACTATTCTGCTAGGGAGGGATATGCATTTTATTCTCTATATTTTCACAGCAGAATCACCTCCAAAATTATCTTTTGCAGTTGAATTTTTCCGAATAATAAGTTACATTTTTAAAGTTCAAGCAACTTTATAGCAGTACAAAAAGGGGAGAAATATTGTTATTATGCAAAAAATGAAATGGAAGAATTATGTATGCTATTTTATTATTCTTATGCTTCTTGTAACAGCAGTAACAGCCAAACCAGCTATTTCTAAGGCTGAGGAATCTGATGTTAATATTACATTGTTAGGTACGGCAGATATTCATGGTAGATTTATGCCTTGGGATTATGCACTTGATGGAGCAAATATGAGTGGAAGTTTGACACAGCTTTATACGGTTATAAAGAAGGTACGTCAAGAAAATCCAAATACCATATTAGTAGATGCCGGGGATACAATTCAAGGAAACTCAGTAGAATTATTCAATGATAAGCCACAATCGCCAATGATGGTAGCGATGAATACAATGGGATATGACGCCTGGGCATTTGGAAATCATGAATTCAACTTTGGATTAGATACATTGAAAAAAGTTAGTGAGCAATATAAGGGAAAGACGTTAGCAGGAAATATTTACAAGGAAAATGGAGAGCGTTTTCTTCCTGCATATACAATTGTTGAAAAAGGTGGAATTAAAGTCGGGATTATTGGTATGAATACACCAATGATTAGTGATTTTGAAAAAGGGACAGATCATTTGGATGGTTTGGTAGTGAAAAATCCAGTAGAAGAGACAAAGAAGGCCATTAAAGAATTAGAAGGTAAAGTAGATGTAATGGTAGGCGTTATGCATATGGGATTAGAAAATGAGAATGGGATCCCTGGTACTGGTGTTCAAGATATTGCGAATGCTTGTCCGGAACTAAGTGCTATTTTTGCAGCTCATATGCATAAACTTGTTAAAAAAGAAGTTTTAAATGGCGTTATTATTACAGAACCAGATAAATATGGAACACATATCTCGCGTATTGACCTTACTTTTACAAAACAAGATGGAAAGCTGGTTTTAAAAGATAAAACTGCTACAGCTATACCTGTAAAAAATACTGATGGAACAACAGTAGTATCTGATCCTACACTTGAAGACACACTGACACCTTTTCACGAGTATGCGAGGGGAGATGCAAATGTTGTAGTCGCTCAATTAAAGGGTAGAAACCTTGTTCCTGAAAATGAAATAAAGGGTATTCCAAGTGTGCAGATTCAAGAGACACCTTTATCAGATTTCTTTCATGAAGTCATGCTCTACTACAGCAAGGCAGATGTAGTAGCCCATCAAATTGATAACGATAATGCTCGTTTGGATGTAGGTCCTATTAAGAAAAAAGATATTGCGTATAATTATCAATATGCTTTGGGAGAAATTACGGTATATAAGGTAACTGGGAAAGACTTAAAAGACTATATGGAATGGGCGGCAGGGTACTTTAACCCATCTCGTGCCGGAGATGTAACAGTTAGCTTTGATAAAACCCGTCGTGCTTCTAAATACAGTACGAATGATTTCTTTGGAGGCGTAAAATATGAAATTGACTTAACAAAACCATATGGAAGTAGAATTACAAATTTACGTTCTATTCGTACAAATAAACCAATCAAAACGAACGATGTTATGACGCTAGGAATGAATGCATATAGAATGGAGGCTCTTCAGGCAAAAGGTGGAGCTTTAGAGGGGCGTAAGTTTGAACAAATTTGGTCATCTAAACAAGAGAATGCATTCGGGGAAACTGGTGGAACCATTCCTAACCTTGCTATTACATATTTAAAAGAGGTAAAGAATGGTGTATACACACCAAAAGTTATGCATAATTGGAAAATTACTGGCGTGAATACACATTCTTCAGAGCATAAGGCTGTAGTGGATCTTGTAAATAAAGGGATTTTAGAAATTCCAAAAACTGAAGATGGAAAATATACAAATATAGCATCTATAAATACTAAAGATTCAATTACAAAAGAAGAGATTGTAGCACTCTCACAAAAAGCTAATATTAATCCAAATCAATTTAATCATGTAAAAAGAAAAGGTGAATTTTACAAAAAACTTAGTAGGATAATTAAATAAATATAAAATAGATAGCTTTCGTGCAAAAAACTATTAAACTTGGACATACCATTATCCTAAAAAAGTTTGTGATTGGTATGGAAATATAAAGAATCAACGATAAAACATCCCCTGGATCATTAAACAAATCCGGGGGATGTTTTATTTAAATAATTTTGGTTTTATTTCTTACTATGCATATTTATAATATGCTTTAAAAGAACATACCTTGAGCTAATAACATGCAATAGATGTGTCCTTTACTATATTTAAATGGGAGACAAATTAAAGATGTTTTTGACAAAATAAAAAAGTCTGAAACTCATATGAGACTTCAGCTATCTCATAATATTACAATCCATGCAGCTATAGACATACATAACAGCATTATATTAAAAAATCTAAATTGTAGATGCGCTGTCTCACTAAAGTATTTATATACTATATACATCATAAAACAAAACACGCACTTTCTTTTTCTTATTTATCAAGGTCATTAGTATTCATTTGATCCATCTTTATCCTAAATCAACTTCATGTCCGAAATATAAGTTTAAATAAGTAATATAAATTATAAGATGTCCTATAATAATTGTTATTTTAATAGCATTAAACCTACTCTTAAAATAGTAAAGAGTGGGTTTTTATGTTGTTATTTAGATGTAAGGGTACTTTGATTAGAATGAATATAGATAATTAACAACTAACCAATTGGATGAGCGCCTAAAAGAGCTCTTTTTTATTGAAATTAATATACATATATGTGTCGTTCTTTATTTATATCATCGACCACATATATGTAATTTTGCATAATGTTACATAAATTGTGTATTTTCCCTTTTTTTCGACAGAAACAGGCAGTATACTTTGTACAAGCTTTCTATTTCAAAATTATACGAGGTGAAAAAAATGAAAAACAAAAAGACGTTAACTAAGGTAGCATTAACAACAGGTTTAGCTTTAACAGCTGTAGCACCATATGGGGTAGGGCATGCAGAGGAAACAGATCAACTACAAGTTCAAATTCAGGAGGAATCGTTCCGTTCGGGTGAACTTACACAACCGTCACAAAAGGCACCAGAGAATGTAGTAAAAGATGCTCTTAAGGAGAAAACAGAACAAGTTCTATCACCAAAGCAAGTCAATGGAGAAACAGGAGTAGATTATAAAGTTATTCAAAAACGTGGTTCATATGATGGGACTACACTTGTACGTATACAGCAAACTTACGAAGGAAAAGAAGTATATGGTCATCAATTAACTGCACACGTAGATAATAACGGTGTTATTAAAAGTGTTTCAGGCGATAGCGCGCAAAATTTAAAACAAGACGAATTGAAAAAAACTATCAATCTATCAAAAGATGAAGCGAAACAATATATTTATACGAAGTACGGGAACGATATCAATTTTATTTCTGGGCCAGAAGTTAAGGAAGTTATTTTTGTTGATGAAAATAATGGACAAGCTAGCAATGCATACCAGGTTACATTTGAAGCTGCAACACCCAACTATGTTTCCGGAACTTATTTAGTAAATGCACAAAATGGTGATATGTTAAAAAATATGGTGCAAGAATCTAACTTGAAAGCAAGTGAAAAATTAGTTGGAGCTTTAAAGAAAAGTAAAAAAAGCAGTCTTACATCATTAACCGGAACAGGGAAAGATGATTTAGGTATATCACGTACATTTGGTATCTCAAAACAAAGTAATGGCAAGTATGCTCTTGCTGATTATACAAGAGGGCAAGGAATTGAAACATATGATGTGAATTACAGAGATATTACTAAAGAAGAAAGCTATTATCCTGGTACATTAGCAACTAGTACTTCGACAGCATTTAACGATCCCAAAGCAGTAAGTGCTCATTACTTAGCGACAAAAGTATTTGATTTTTATAAAGATAAATACAAGCGTAACAGCTTTGATAATAAGGGACAGAAGGTAGTTTCAGTTGTACACGCTTGGGATTCTGAAGATACGAATGATCCGAAAAATTGGCAGAATGCGTTAAGTGCTAATAATGGAAGTATGCTTGTATATGGAGATCCTATCGTCAAAGCGTATGACGTAGCTGGCCATGAATTTACACATGCTGTTACTTCTAGTGAATCTAATCTTGAATATTACGGTGAATCTGGTGCAATTAATGAGGCGCTATCTGATATTATGGGAACATCTATTGAGAAATACGTAAATAATGGAAGCTTTAACTGGACGATGGGAGAACAAACTGGATCTGTCTTCCGTGATATGGAAAACCCGGCTTCTGTTCCATCTTCACTTGGAGTACCTTATCCAGATGATTACAGTGAATTTAATGATTTTAATGGATGGGATCAAGGTGGCGTTCATTTTAATTCGAGCATTATTAATAAAGTTGCGTATCTCATTGCAAAAGGCGGAACTCATAACGGAGTAACTGTCAAAGGAATTGGTGAAGATAAAATGTTTGATATTTTCTATTATGCAAATACAGATGAGTTAAACATGACTTCTAATTTCAAAGAATTGAGATCAGCATGTATTCGAGTGGCAACTAATAAATATGGTGCGAATACAGCTGAAGTTCAAGCAGTTCAAAAAGCATTTGATGCAGCAAAAATTAAGTAAGTTAGAAATATAGTTTTCATTCATATATTATTACATTATGAAAAACAGCTAATGTCATTATAGAGATATTAGCTGTTTTTTTATGTAGCAATGTATTAGTAAAAATAAACTTAGTAAGTAATAATTAGGCATTCTATCTTTAAGTAGTTGAAACAAATTTTTAAGGTTTACAGTATATAAAAACAGAAAATTAATAATATATTGACCTCTTCATAGAAAGTGCTATAGAATGAAAGCGATAACAAACGATTGCTTTAAAATGATTTCCCTGATCTTTTAGTATTTACAAATATATGAAGACAAAAACATATCTATTTTTTTAAACACTAATGCAAACGTTTTCGTATTAAAAGATCATTGAAATACATATGTGAAGATAGCCAACATGGGGGTGAAATAATAAAGATTTCTAGATTAATTTAAGCAGTGTAATTTAGTACAAGCATAATAAATTGTTCGTATTATTTAAAGAAGGGGTGTATGTGGTGCAAATGATAAAAAGATTAATAAACAAATCAGTTTTATTACTTACTATAATCGTTATGTTATCATCTGTTTTCTCGTTTCAAAGTGTAAAGGCAGTTTCAAATTCGAAAATAACTGAAGTGATCGTTCATTACAAAGAGCAGTCTGGAAATACAAAAGACTGGAACCTTTGGTTATGGGGAGAAAATGCAAATGGTAAATCATATGAATTTACTGGTGAAGATGAATTTGGAAAGTACGCTAAGATTAATATAGATGGTGACTATAATCGTGTAGGATTTATCATTCGTACGAATGAGTGGGAAAAAGATGGTGGCGATCGTTGGATTGAAAATATAAAGGACGGTCGTGCTGAAGTATGGATTCTTTCTGGTGATGAAAAAGTATATAACTCTAAGCCTTCTTCGGATCTATCAATTCAAAAAGCAACTATTGATAGTTTCAATGAAATTACTGTAACGACTAATGTCCCGTTTAATATTAAGGAACGGAAAATTGAAATTGAAGGCATTAAAATTAAAAATATTAGTCCTTATGATATAAACAGTAGCAATTTTACTAATAAGGTTAAAATAATTACAGAGCAGAAAGTTGATTTAAAACAGACATACAATGTTAAAATTGAAAACTTAGCTGATACGAATACTGAAATCGGTAAAGTCATTCGTAGTGAGGAGTTTGATAATTTATTTTATTATGGAAGTAACGATTTAGGTAATGTATATACTCCGCAACATACAAAGTTCCGTGTATGGGCTCCTACTGCGAGTGAAGCGAAGTTAGTTACATATAAAAAATGGAACGATAAAATAGGTACTGAAATAAACATGCAACAAGGTGAAAAGGGCACTTGGAAAGCAGAACTTAAAGGGAACAAAAAAGGTCTCTATTATACATATAAGGTGAAAATTGGTGATAAGTGGACTGAAGCAGTTGATCCGTATGCACGTGCTGCTTCTGTAAATGGAGATAAAGGTGCTGTTGTTGATTTAGAAGAAACAAATCCGAAAAAATGGAAAGCAAACAAAAAGCCAAAATTTAAAAATCCGGAAGATGCTATTATTTATGAATTGCATGTACGCGATCTTTCCATCCAACCTGAAAGTGGCATTAAGCAGAAAGGGAAATATTTAGGAGTAACAGAAAAAGGAACAAAAGGGCCTGAAGGTGTGAAAACAGGACTTGATCATATGAAAGATCTTGGTGTTACACACGTTCAGCTTTTACCGATATTTGATTATGCTTCAGTAAATGAAGAGAATTTAAATGAACCACAGTATAACTGGGGATATGACCCGAAAAACTTCAACGTTCCAGAGGGATCCTATTCTACAAATCCATATGAGCCGACTGTTCGAATCACTGAATTAAAGCAAATGATTCAAACACTGCATGATAATAATCTTCGTGTTGTTATGGATGTAGTCTATAACCATATGTATAATGCTGCTGAATCTAATTTTCATAAGTTAGTTCCAGGTTATTATTATCGTTACAATGAAGACGGAACATTTGCTAATGGAACCGGTGTAGGAAATGATACTGCTTCAGAACGAAAAATGATGAGGAAATTTATGATCGATTCTGTAGCATACTGGGCAAAAGAATACAATTTAGACGGATTCCGTTTTGATTTAATGGGTATTCATGATTATGAAACGATGAATGAAATACGTAAAGCTGTTAATCAAATTGACCCTTCTATTATACTGCATGGAGAAGGCTGGGATTTAAATACACCCCTTGCAGCTGAGTTGAAAGCAAATCAAAAGAATGCAGAAAAAATGAAAGGGATTGCCCATTTTAACGATAATATACGTGATGGATTGAAAGGTAGTGTATTTGAAGAGAAAGAAAATGGGTTTGTAAGTGGAAGGGAAAACATAGAAGACCGTATTAAAAAAGGTATTACGGCAGGAATTGACTACGATACAAATTCGTCTACTTATCAAGATCCGGAGCAGGTGCTAACTTATGTGGAAGCACATGATAATCATACATTATGGGATAAACTTGAGTTGACTAATCCAGGTGACAGTGAAGAAGTACGAAAACAAATGCACAAATTGTCTTCTTCGATTTTATTAACATCACAAGGTATTCCATTCTTACATGCAGGACAAGAGTTTATGCGCACGAAATATGGTGATCATAATAGTTACAAATCTCCTGATTCAATTAACCAGATGGACTGGTTGCGCCGTGCAGCATTTAATAATGAAGTAGATTATATGAAGGGCTTAATAGAATTACGCAAAAAGTACTCAGCTTTTCGAATGACATCTGCTGAGCAAATAAAAACACATGTATCATTTATTGATGCTCCGAAAAATACTGTAGCTTATACAATAGAGGGGAATAAACATGAATACTTTACAGTGGCTCACAATGCAAATAGAGAAGCTGTTGAAATAACACTTCCATCGAAAGGGCCTTGGAAAGTACTAGTAGATGACAAGCAGGCGGGAAGTAAACCACTGTATGTTGTCCATGACAATAAAATTAAAGTTCCTGCATTAAGTTCCATTGTTTTAAAATCAGAAAAACCGATTAAATAAAAGCGAAGAATGTGGAAATAAATATTGCATTGAGCAAAGTTAATAAGGATTGCAAATGAAAAAAGCGAAGTGAAGGTTGTTCTCACTTCGCTTTTAAAGTTAATGTAATATAATTTCACATACTGTAATTATATTACATTTTAATAAAAGAAATAAGCAATAGATTATTGCTATCGTGACAGTAGGGGAGAAGATATCTTTGAGTTTATTTATAAAATTATCTGAAATACATTCGTAATTTATATAATTTTTATTGTATATTAGAACATACAAAAAGTTAGATATTTGAGTTGTATTAATTCCTACAAATCGTTTGAAAATAACAAATGCGTAAAAAGTATATGGAATTAAAATAGAGAAAAGACACCATCCAAGGTGTCTTTTCTCTATTTTGAATATGAAATGTAAGTAACTCAATTGTATGTAATAGTATGTGATATTTTCACACTAACTGATTAAGAAAAATTTAAAACTCTTTTCTTAATCTATTTGTAATAAATTACACCATAAAATTTTATCAATATAATAAATAAAACTTTCTCAACATTATTTGATTTAATAACTATATTCAACTGCTCTCCAATCCATTACAATAATTTCACATTGGAAATACATGAATATTCCCAATGTTCTAAATGGTTTATACCTTATAGGAATACTATGGGAAAGGATGTGAAATATCCAAAGAAAAATCATTTTTTACAATGAAATAAAAAATTTTAATGAAGAAAAAGTTATTTCATTATTTTCAAGTTTCATTGAAGTGTATGTATTTATAATCACTATGAGACAAGGATCAGAATCTAAAAAATATTTTTTGTAGATTAGAAAATTGCATTTCAAAAATAAGTTAAACGTTTATGGAGGGTTATATGAGCGAGAAAATTTATTACTGGTCTCCTATTAAGCATTGGGAGAAGTTGCATAATGAGGTTTTGATAGGAGAAATGAGATTTACAGGTATTCTGTCTGAGTGGTTTCCTGATTTTTATTTTATGGCTCAAAAAGGTGTGAAAATTAGTGAACTAGTAGAACGCTTTTCGTTAGGAAATGTAGAAGAGACACAAAAAACCATAGAGCTTATGATAAAAAATCGTGTGTTAGTAAGTAACATATTACACCCAAGAGAAGTATTTTCTTCACAAGAAAATATTTTTCCAAATCCATATAGCGACCAGATTCGCTTTTCTAAAGAAGAGTTAGATAAGTATATGAGTGAACAATTAAATCGTACGCACGTTGCTGCACGGTCAACCGAAATTCAACTTGAAACAACAGATGAGCTACCCACCTTAATCAAGGAACGTAGGTCTTGTCGTCAATTTGATGTGGAAAAACATATTAGTTTTTCACAATTTTCCCAACTTATATCAACTCTAAAACAGGTTAGGGAAGAAAAAATATACTATCATTACGCAAGTGCAGGCGGGCTCTATCCCATTGATATCTTTGTTTATGTAAAACCAAAACGTATAGAGGGTATGAAAGCTGGATTTTATTATTATAACCCATCAAAAAATAGTCTTGTGATTGTAAACAACATTGATCAAGTAATCAAAAGTGATCATGAGTTAATTAATCAGGATTTATTTACTCAATCTGCCTTCTCAGTTTATTTGGTTTATAATGCGAACGCTTCCATCCCGAAATACGGTTCAGATGGATATTTATTTGCTTGTATTGAGTCAGGCATTATCACTGCTACCTTAAATATGGTTGCTGAGACATTAAATTTAGGGGTTTGTTCAGTTGGTCATATGAAATTTGAAGAGATTCAGCAATTTTTATGTTTGGATAACCATCAAGTGTTTCTCCATGGGCTTGAAGTTGGCTTGAAAATTAACGAGTAGAAGAAATGAATATTAGGGGGATAAAGATAAAAATGCACATTAAAGATCGAAGTTCGATTCATGAAAATAAAGAAGTAGAAGCGTTTTGGAAGGAGCAATTATCTTCCGAGGTTCTCGATTTTTCTGTATTTAATAGCGATTACCAACTAAATAAAGAAACACCTTGTGAGTACGTTCAAGTCATAGTGAATGCAGAGTTTAGTAAAAGTATACAAAAAATAAGTAAGTCTCAAGATTTATTATTATTTAGCTGGTTTCAAGCCGCTTTAAGGGTTTGTTTGGCACATTATACAGATCAAGAAAGAATTACTATTGGTATTCCTATAATTGAAAAAAATCTTGAACAAAGTGAGAATCTTAATAAATTGATTCCTTTAGGAAGTGAAATCCATCCGCATCACACCTTTAAACAATTAGTAAATGAGATTGAACAAACGACTTTATTCGGGTATGAAAATCAGGAGTATCCACTCTCTGAATTATTAGTTAAACACAATTTAACTCCTTTTCAAATTGTAATCGGGATGGAAGGATTACATAATGAAAATTCGCTAGAAGAATACGCAGAGAATAATTTAGCCCTATGGATACGAAGAAAATGGAATGAAATACATAATGAATTTGAATTTCAAATTTCTTGCAAGTCCCATTCATTCTCTTCTTTGCAACAGTTTGCAAATTCGTATTGTTATGTTTTAAAGCAAGTTTCACAAAAACCGAATTTGGCAGTGAAAGATATTTGTATTATTGCAGAAGAAGAAAAAGAGTTGCTAGAAGGATTGAATACTTTTCAAACGGGCATAGACTTGTTTCAATCATTTCAAGATTTGTTTGAAGCGCAAGTATTAAAAACTCCAGATCAAATTGCTGTTGTTTGTAATGATCAATCTTTGACATATAGAGAATTGAATAAGAAAGCGAATCAATTGGCTTCTATTCTTCAAAGTAAAGGTGTTTCAAAAGAAAGTATTATTGGCGTTATGGTAGATCGGTCATTAGAAATGATTATTGGTATGATGGGGATTTTAAAAGCAGGAGCAGCGTATTTACCAATCGACCCTAACTACCCAACTGAACGAATTGAATATATGTTACAAGATAGTCAAGCAAAATATTTACTTAGTAAGCGAACAAAGGAGGTATTGCCACAATTTGCGGGTGAAGTACTGTATCTTGATAAAGAATATCTTTTCCAAGGTGAAGAAAGTAATTTAGTACGAGAACATAATCCTAATGATTTGGCTTATGTTATTTACACATCAGGATCGACAGGAAATCCAAAAGGGGTAATGATAGAACAAAAATCGCTAGTTCATTTTTTAAATGTAATGAGAGAAAAAGTAAAGGCTAATCAATCATTCTTGTTTCTTGCTAGTGTATCTTTTGATATTTCCTTGTTAGAAATATGTCTTCCTTTAACGCAAGGTTCAAAAGTAGTAATTGCTACAGAGGACCAGTTTGCAACAAAAGAATTGGCTCATTTGGTCAAAAAACATAAGGTGGATTTATGGGAATCAACGCCATCGCGAATGGAAGTGATTTTGAGTGATCCAGAAGGGGCAAATTTTCTAAAAGATTTAAAATCTATTTTATTAGCAGGAGAAGCATTTTCCATTGATTTGGTTGAAAAAATTCGTTGTATCAGTGAAGCAACAATTTTAAATATTTATGGTCCCACAGAAACAACCATTTGCGCAACAGTAAAAGACTTGAGCACTTCCAAAGAAGTTACGATTGGCAAACCTAACCCGAATTATCATTCCTATATATTGAATAAGTATGGCCAATTAAAACCATTTGGAATTCCCGGTGAACTCTGCATTGCTGGCGTAGCGGTAGCACGAGGGTATCTTGGTAAAAATAAACTGACAGATGAAAAGTTTGTACCGAGTCCTTTTACGGCAGGGGAAATGATGTATCATACAGGTGATCTTGTTCGTTGGTTGCCTAATGGAGAACTTGAATATTTAGGTCGAATGGATCATCAAGTGAAAATTCGGGGGTATCGGATTGAATTAAGAGAAATCGAAACTCAATTAAGGGAATATCCAGAAATAAACCAGGCTATCGTTGTTGATCAAGTGTATGGAAATAGGAAATTATTAGCTGCCTACTATGTATCGGATAACAAGGTGTCTTTTGGTGAAATCAGAAAATATTTAAGTGATAAACTACCTGAGTTTATGATTCCTGAAAAAATGATTCAGGTAGAAGAGATTCCATTGAATCCAAATGGAAAAGTGGATAGAAAAAGGTTGTTGGCTATAACACAAACGGATTATGTATCAATTCCATACGTTGCCCCGCGCAATGAAATTGAACAAAAATTAGTGCGTGCATGGGAAAAAGTTATGGAGATTGAGGGAATCGGTATTCATGATAATTTTTTTGCATTAAAAGGAGAATCCATTAAAGCACTTCAGGTAATTAATTTATTAAGAAAAGACTGCTTAAAAATAAGTACAACAGATTTTTTTAAGCACCCTACAATCGCTCAACTGAGTTCTTGTGTAAAGTTAGAGCATAAAGAGGAAAACCTTGAAAGTAGACCAACTCATGTTAAAGATTTGTCTAAGCCATTTTCCTTAACAGAAGTTCAGACAGCGTATATGTTAGGACGGAATTCACAGTTTGAATTAAGTGGTATTTCACCTCAAACATATTTTGAATATGAAACAGCATTGGATATCAATCGTCTTTCAAAAAGTTTTCAAAAGGTAATCCATCGTCATCCAATGTTGCGAGCTGTAATTTCACCAGAGGGAAAACAGCAAATATTACAAAGCATTCCTGATTACGAGATTGAGATAGTGAGTCTCATAGATTTAGATGATAGGAATCAAAATGCTCGCTTACAAGAAGAGCGTTCTCGAATGACTAACCATGTATTCCCTTTGGGGCAATGGCCTTTGTTTGAATTAAAAGCCTTTCTTTTAAAAGAAGACACGTATTTATTATGTTTTCGATACGATGCTTTATTAATGGACGGAGCAAGCATGAACATTGTTGGACAGGATTTGTTGCATTATTATTATAAACCCAATCAAAAATTAGAATCTCTATCTTTTGATTTTCAAGATTACATGTTTATCTATGATGAAATGGAACAAAGCGAAGAATATAAAACAGCAAAAAATTATTGGACAAGTAAGCTTACTGACTTTCCGTTTGCACCTTCTTTGCTGTTAAAAAAGGATCCAGCAGAGATTGCTACTCCTAAATTCAAATCACTTACTAAGATCCTGGACAATGAAAAATGGACAAAGCTACGAAAGTTAGCACAAGAGAAAGAGGTAACTCCTTCCGCTCTACTTTGTACAATATATGGTGATGTGTTGGCATATTGGAGTAATCAACGTAAATTGGCAATTAATTTGACTGTATTTAACCGTTATCCTGTTCATGATGAAGTAGAACAGATTGTGGGAGATTTCACATCGCTTATTTTGTTGGATGTTGATGTAAAACCAGAGCAAACTTTCTTTACTAGAGTAAAAGAAACGCAATCTACTTTATTAGATGGCCTTGAACATCGTCATTACGATGGAGTTAACTTTATTCGAGATTTTACTCGATATCATCAAATGACGCCAAAAGCAGTTATGCCCATCGTTTTCACCTCGATGTTAGCAGGTGCAGGTGCTTTCTCTTGGGAACAACTTGGTTCTCTTCGCTACATTCATGCTCGGACTCCACAAGTGTATTTGGATAATGTAGTAATTGAAAAAAATGGAGAGTTATTAATTAGCTGGAACTATGTTGAAGAGTTGTTTGATGTTGATGTGATAGAAGCAATGTTTTCCCAATTTGTTGACTTATTGGAACAATTGGTGAAACAAAGCGATATAACATCTTTGCAGATGAAAGAATCGGATCAAACTTTAATTGAGCAATACAATGAAACAACAGAAAAAATACCTTCAACTACTCTGTATCAATTATTTACAGACCAAGTAAAACGTACACCGTATGAAGTGGCAGTGGTATTTGAACAAGAATGGTTAACATACTCGGAACTTCATAAACGCTCCAATCAAATTGCCCACTTCTTAAAAGAGCAAGGCATTGGTCTAGGTGACAAAGTGGGTCTTTTAGCAAAAAGGCGAGTTGACACAATTGTTAATATGTTAGGTATTTTAAAAGCAGGTGCCGCTTATATTCCGATTGATCCCGATCATCCTTTAGATCGCCAAACATATATTTTAAAAAATAGCTCATGCAAACTTTTATTAGAACCTAGTCTTTATGAAGAAAATCATTTGTCATTTTATACAACAGAAGATATGCCCGCTATTGCTGGTCCAGAAGATATTGCCTATATTATATACACTTCAGGAAGTACAGGGAAACCAAAAGGAGTAATTATTACTCACCAAGCGGTTACAAATACTATTCAAGACATAAATCAAAAATACGAGGTAAATGAAGATGATCGTATTATTGGTATCTCTTCCATGTGTTTTGACCTATCTGTATACGATATTTTCGGAACGTTAAGCACAGGTGCAATGTTGGTAATGATTCGTGATCCAAGAGACATGCAAGAATTAATCCGTACCGTCGAGCGTAGAGGGATTACAATTTGGAATACAGTGCCTGCAATCATGGATTTGGCATTGGATCAAGTAGGTTCTCATTTTGAACATTCTTCTTTGCGTTTAGTTTTACATAGTGGAGATTGGATTCCACTTTCTTTACCAGAAAAAATAAAACGACATTTTCCGATTGCAGAAGTAGTTTCACTAGGAGGAGCAACAGAAGCATCGATTTGGTCAATTTATTATCCGGTCAAACAGGTGGAATCACATTGGAATAGTATTCCATACGGGATGCCCTTGGCAAACCAAACGTATTATGTGTTGAACTATGAAAAGAAAATGTGCCCTGTTGGTGTAATTGGGGATTTATATATCGGGGGAGTGGGCCTTGCTAAAGGATATTTAAATGATGAAAAGAAAACAAATGAAGCGTTTGTGTCACATCCTGATTTTGGTCTTATATACAAAACAGGAGATTGTGGAAAAATGCATTCTGAGGGATATATTGAATTTTTAGGCCGCCAAGATTACCAAGTGAAAATTCAAGGATATCGAGTAGAGTTAGAAGAAATCTCTCATTGTCTTCTAACTTATAAACAAGTCGAACATGCTGTCGTAATTGATCAAACAGATGAGAACGGAATAAAATTTTTAGTTGCATATGTGGTAACTGAGCAAAATATTAGTACAACAGAACTACGAAAGCATTTGCGAGATCACTTGCCAGATTACATGATTCCTTCTTATTTTGTTTATTTGGACCAATTACCCTTGACTCCAAACGGTAAATTAGATAGAAAAGCGCTCCCTACTCCAGAGAAACAAAAAAATGAAGTATTTATTGCTCCAAAAACTGAAATGGAAAAAATATTAACTAGTATTTGGCAAGAAGTACTCAAAATAGATCAAGTTGGAGTAAATGATCATTTCTTCGCCTTAGGTGGAGATTCGATAAAAGCGATTCAAGTGTCCGTCAGACTGTATCGACAAGGATTTGAGCTTGAACCAAAAAATCTATTTTCATTTCCTATATTAAGGGACATGGTTCAATTTGTTAAAAAGCTAGACCATTTTTCAAGTTCACAAACAAATGATGTAAACATAATGAACGATAATAAAGCTACATTACTAAATGTTAAAGATAAACAACTTAATCAACAAACACTTACCAAAATACAAGAAAAAATGCCGGATATAAAAATAGAACGTATTTACCCGTTAGCATCTTTCCAAGAAGTTATTTATGAACATGCTACGAATGAACCTGATACAAATGCATATTTTGAACAAACAATTTGGGCACTTGAGGGGGAGCTGGATATTAAACTCTTTATTCAGTGTTTCCAACAATTAGTTGATCGTCATGATTCTTTAAGAACAATAATTGTGCAAGATGAACAAGCAAAACCTTGGCAAGCTGTTCTATATGATGTTCAAATAAATTCAGAAATAAAAAACTTGATTGAGATGACGAAACAAGAACAGCAAGAATTCCTAAAACAGTGGATGAATGAAAATTTAAGCCGAGGATTCAAAAATGATGAACTTATGACACGTCTCTGTATATTCCAACTAGGTAATAACGAGCATAAGGTAATTTGGAGTTCCCATCATCTATTATGTGATGGTTGGAGTGTCAGCATTTTGATAGACGAATTATTCCAGCTCTATGAAACAACAAAAGCGGGAACTACGGCGGAGTTACCTATGGTAAAACCTTTTGAAACATTCATAGACTGGACTTTGGCACAAGATCATGAGAAAGCACGTCATTTTTGGAGGGATTATTTATCAGGATACAATCGGAAAATTAGTATTCCTAAAAAGAAAGTCCCATCTAAAAGTGAAGGGTTAAACTTCACTTTTATGGATTTAACATTAGACAAGGATTTGACTAATCAGTTACAGACATTTGTAACTAAAAACAATATAACTATGAATACAGCACTACTAGCTGTATGGGGAATATTACTTGGCAAATTCAACGGAACGAGAGAAGTAGTATTGCCTAATCTAGTATCAGTCAGACCTCCCGAAGTAGAAGGAATTGAAAATATGTTCGGTCTGTTCACAAATGTTTTGCCTATCCGATTAGCATGGACAGAAACGCAATCTTTTGTGGACCTCCTGCAAAAAGTACAACTAGAAACATTGAAATGTAATGAGTATGCATACTATTCATTTGTTGATATACAAAAGCAAAGTGAATTAAAAACTGAGTTGACTGACCATCTTTGGGTTTTTGAAAACTATCCAACTAATCCAGCAATCTTTTCTTCAAATGAAAACAGACATTTTGCCATCACAGATTACGAAGTTGTCGATGAGCCGCATGTAAAGTATGGAATTATGTGCTTCCCTGAAGAGAAACTTACAATAAAGTTTGGATATGATCAAACCGTATATGAAGCGGCGAAAATACAAGAAATATTGAATCACATGCATCAGTTAATCAATATGATTCTTCAAAATCCAATACAGGCAATCGATGATTACAAATTATAAAAAAATGAAAAGGCGAGCAAGAACTCGCCTTTTTAAATAGAATAGGAGTAAACCAAATGACAAAAAACTTGCAGTTATCAGCCGAAGAGATGCGTCAGTTAGGATATCAAGCGGTTGACTTAATTGTTGATCATATGAATCATTTAAAAAGTAAACCAGTTTCGGAAACGATTGATAGTAATATTTTTAGAGACAAGCTAATTGAAACGATTCCGGAAAACGGATCTAATCCAAAAGAATTACTTCATTTTCTTAATAACAATGTGTTTAATCAAATTACTCATGTGGATCATCCTCATTTTATGGCTTTTGTGCCAGGTCCTAATAATTATGTTGGTGTAGTAGCAGATTTTTTAGCAAGTGGTTTTAATGTATTTCCTACAGCTTGGATAGTAGGTGCAGGTGCTGAACAAATTGAATTAACAACAATCAACTGGTTAAAATCAATGCTAGGATTCCCTGATTCAGCTGAAGGACTATTTGTCAGTGGCGGTTCCATGGCTAATTTGACTGCACTTACTGTAGCGAGACAGATCAAGTTGAATAATGACATAGAAAATGCGGTTGTTTATTTTTCTAACCAAACTCATTTTTCTGTAGATCGAGCACTTAAAGTATTAGGTTTTAAACAGCATCAAATTTGCCGAATTGAGACAGATGAAGATTTGAAAATTTCAGTTAGTACTTTAAGAAAGCAAATAAAAGAAGATCGATTAAAAGGGAAAAAACCATTCTGTGTTATTGCGAATGCAGGGACAACGAATTGCGGAGCGGTGGACTCCCTCGATGAATTGGCTGATCTATGTGGTGATGAAGATGTATGGCTACACGCGGATGGCGCTTATGGGGCTGCAGCAATTCTGAGCGAAAAAGGAAGAGAGTTATTAAGAGGAATTCATCGTGTTGATTCTTTGACGTTAGACCCGCATAAATGGCTTTTTCAGCCTTATGATGTTGGTTGTGTACTCATTCGAAATAGTCAATATTTAAGTGAAACGTTCCGTATGATCCCAGAGTATATTAGGGATACGGAAACCAATATAGAAGAAAAAGTGAATTTTGGGGAACGTGGAATTGAACTTTCTCGTAGATTTAGAGCATTAAAGGTATGGCTTTCTTTTAAAGCATTCGGAGTTACAGCTTTTCGTGAGGCAATAGATCATGGCATTATGCTAGCTGAACAAGTTGAAGAGTTTTTAAGGAAAGAAAAAGATTGGGAAGTAGTAACACCCGCCCAATTAGGAATTGTTACTTTTCGTTATATTCCATGTGAGCTAACATCTACAGATGCAATTCATGAAATAAACAAAAAATTGGTGGAAGAAATTAATCAAAGAGGATTTGCTATGCTAAGTACGACTAAATTAAAAGAAAAAGTAGTAATTCGACTTTGCTCTATCAACCCAAGGACAACAAAAGAAGAAATACTTCAAATCATGATGAACATAAAAGCATTGGCAGAGGAAATAAACACATCGCCTAAACATCTTATATCTGTTTCTCAACCTTGATATATTAGGTGAATTTTACATATTAATAGCCGATTTCAAATGAGAATCGGCTATTATGTTTAAATGATAATAACACTCACAAATGTATACTATTTATGAGTGTTTCTCTTGTAATGGGATTAAGCCTCAACCTTAGATACTCTTTTGAACCCAGTTTTTATTGCTTGTACTATTTCGTTCACAGCATAAATAGATACATCGGCATTTGGATTTAACCCTTCAAACCAGTGATAGGCATTTGGATATAAATGAAACTCGACATCAACACCAGCTTGCGCTAGTTTGCTTACATAGGTTAATGTTTCGCTTCGGAATGGATCTAATTGACCAACAAATGTGTAAGTATACGGTAAGTCACTATAATCCTCAGCTCGAGAAGGCGCTGCATAGGTAGGAATTTGATCCGTTCCATACATTTCTCCTAAATACATTTTCCAGCCAGCTTCATTTGCCTTTTGGTTCCAAACAAATCCCTCTTTAATTTCATTCGCTGAAGGTGTATTATTTCGGTCATCAATCATTGGATATAGTGGCATTTGTAAACAAATTGAAGGATATTTTCGATCTCGTGCTAATAATGATAATGCTGCTGTTAGTCCACCGCCAGCACTTACTCCTGCAACCCCAATTCGATTCGAATCAATGTTTAATGACTTTGCATTATCAGCAATCCATTTTAAAGCTGAATAACAATCCTCAATTGGTGCTGGGTAAGGGTGTTCAGGTGCTAAGCGGTAGTCTACAGACACGACCACACAGCCAGCTTCTTTTGCAAACCTCATACAAGTATCATCGTTATCATCTATAGACCCTAAGATATAACCACCACCATGTATCCATAATAAGACAGGTAAAAATTCATGATTGGATTTTGGACGATAAATTCTTAATCGTAACGGATTATCATCAGGTCCAACAATGACTTTATCTGATAAAGAAAGGGAGTCATCAACAACGGTAGGTGGTCTCATTTGAGCTATTCCTTCTCTGATTGATTGCAAGTTTTCCGGGCATAAATCGAGATCCGGAAACATCTCTAACCCTTGTAATAAATCTGGATTTACTCTAGTTTTCATTTTAGCACCTCTATTTGTAATTGTTTTCAAATAAATGAAGTGTATTCTAAGTAGTTTAATTGTGAAAGAACACCACAATTAAATTGTAAATTGGATATGTTATAATGGTCAATAGAATATTCTGAAATTAAAACCTTTCTCAAGAAGGAGTTTCATGCAATCAATAATACAAGTAGTGGATTTAAGAGCAAAGTGTTTTCATGTCGTTGTAATTATGTACATTAGAAAAATTTCTTTTTGAGTCTAGAAAAGGACTAGATTCTTTTTTCTTATCTAGACTCATGAAGAATTATGAAAAGCAAAATTTATAGATAGTTATCTTAAAAATAAACAAAAAGAGAAGAACTAACTAATGTTTTTCTCTCTTTTTTATATGTAATTTGGGTATCCATAACTGTAAAAACGGATGGTATAGATTAATGGAAGAATAATTTACTTTTAAATTAATAACGGAATAAATAAAGATTTTTGAATGTAATATTGCATATTAAAGGGACCACTGGTGAAAATGCTGAGCAATGTTTTTCCATATGGTAAATTAGTTCCTTAGTTATTTATTTTATTTTCAATCGTGTAAGGCTAGGGGCGAAGATTTACAAAGGTGACTAGTAAAAAATATAACAATATAAGTATAAGATTTTGTACTTAGTAATCTCGCGATTTAAGGCATGACATTGGATAAGTGCGGGGAGTTCAATCGATTTTGAATAAAATTGATAGTATCAGTTGCAATTTTTTTACGTCTAAGAACGATCCCGGCATGCCCACATGTATAAATATATCGCGTAGGTCTTTCCCAAGATTCCCACAAATAGTCCGTATCCTCAGAGTGCACATATAAATCGTGTTTACCTGAAATTAATAAAATATTTTCTTTTTTTACTCTTGGTAATGCTTGACTCGGTTCGGTGATTTTCCAATAATCTATTAAATCATTATACGTTACACCATGATGTTCCAAGTCTTCTCTAATAAATTTACCCGGAGTTGTATTCCAAATAGAATAAGAAAGTCGATTCGCGTAGAAAATGGATGCTAATACATCAATTTCTGGTTCAACAAGAGATGTTAGGTTAGTAATAACTCCACCTAAACTAATTCCTATTAGAATCAGGGGACCATTTTTATTTGCTTTAATCCATTTGATTAAAGTTCGTAAATCAGCTACCGCTTGTCTAGTTGCTTGTACTGTTCGTTCAATATTCGCACTTACCATGTACTCTCCACTGAATAGGGATTGATCGGGTTTTCTTTCAAAATGATAGGGTAGAGTGAAATAATACATATTCCACTTCAGGCTGGTCATATAATCGTGGAATATATTTTTTACACGTTCGTTAGAATCCATTCTCCAACCGTGAACAAAGATAACATGAGGTGCATTTTCATTTTTATGTAAGAATAATTCCCCAGTTACAGAGTCGTTGCGTGAATCACCGGATTGAACCGAGCTTTTATATTTGAATTGCCCAACCATGTATTCATATTTCTGTTTTGAATGCTTAATGTCAAAATGAATATAGGATGGTTTTACTTTATAAAAAGATTCTATGTCCTGTATATTTAATGAAGTGTTAGAAAGGGAAGTATACTGAAACGCTACACTTCTTTTTTTGTGTAAATCATATAAGGCGTACCGATCAATGAGTTTTGAAAAAATCAAATTAACCTCCTCCAAAATACATATTGTTTAAAACATAGACAAAATTTATGCTTTTAATTAATTATAAAATATTCTCTTTTCCTAATAGTAGTTGGTAAATTTGTATATTATAAAGCTTGTAATAAAATAAAACTATAAATAAATTATACTGAAATCTAAAAAGGTGCACCTTTTAAAGCGATGTGATTTGTGTGAAATACAGTAACTATTAAAATCCTATATAGATATCCAAATAGGGTTCTCTATATTTATTGTATAGAAATTACACAGTAAATATATTTTTTGTACTACATATATTAAATCACCCTTAACCTCATAAGTTCCTTAAATGGAATAACTCCTTACCAAAATTCAAAAACGACTACATTTTTGAATTTGTGTTCTAGTTTCTCTTGAACAGGTAAATGAATAACTACACATAAACTCCTTATATCTCTAGTTAAACTACCGATTAGCTCCATATAAACTCTAGATAACCTATATAGAATACAAGTTATCAAGGAGGTAAGAAAAAATGAATTTTATGAAACGAGCAATTCTTAGTATGAAAAAAAGGATAGGAACATCATTAATTTTGATGGCAGTTTTTTTGATTGTTACAAATTTGGTTCTTTCAGGTTTCACAATCCAAAATGCGTCAAAAAAAGCAGCGGATGCTGCGAGAAAAAAACTTGGTGCAGATGTTACTTTAGGTCTTGATTTCGACAAATTAGGTCAAAAAGCTAAGGAAACTGGAGAAATGCCAAATCCGCCGCAGCTCGATACAAAAGAAACAGATCAATTAGCGAAGTCCAAGTATGTAAAAGACTATAATTACATAGCTAACACTTTCGGGATTTCTGATGGACTTAAACTAGTAGGAGCTTCAGAAGGAGAAGAAGAAGGTAAAGGTAAAGCGGGAATGGCGGCTGTGCGAGGCGGTTCAAGCTCTGGTACAGAAATAGATATGAATGCTTCTTTTATGATTGAGGGAGTCCGCAATACTGCATTACAAGAAAGCTTTAAAAACGGAAAAAGTAAAATCATCGATGGAAAACCAATTACAGAGCAAATGAAAGATCAGATTGTAGCTTTAATGGAAAAACGATTAGCGGACTTAAACAATTTGAAAGTAGGAGACAAACTTAAAGTGCAATCAGGGGATAAGAAGGAAACCCTTGAGGTTGAAATTATCGGTATTTACGAAACAAATGAGCAAGCAATGGGTCAACAGGCTCCTCCTATTATGGATCCAGCTAATAAACTATATATGCCGTATTCAACTATGAAAAAATTAGAAGTAGACCAAGGTATAAGTAGTGTTCAAGTCGTGTATTTCTTGAATGATCCACAATATATTGATGCATTTAAAAAAGAAGCAAAAAAATCTAATATTGATTTTAATTATTATAAATTAGATGCGCATGATTCATTGTACAAGCAAATGATTGGTCCTATCGAAAATATCTCTTCGACTTCTCAAATAATTATTTATATTGTATCGATTGCAGGTGCGATCATTTTAGGGTTAATCATTATGTTATCAATTAAAGGACGTCGTAAAGAAATGGGAATTCTATTGTCCATTGGAGAGAAAAAGTGGAAACTGATGGCGCAATTCGTAGTAGAAGTAGTGTGTGTCGCTATTTTAGCATTTGGATTATCCATAACAA
Organism: Bacillus sp. MN7755; assembly: GCF_054771475.1. Classification (NCBI taxonomy): domain Bacteria; kingdom Bacillati; phylum Bacillota; class Bacilli; order Caryophanales; family Bacillaceae; genus Bacillus; species Bacillus sp. MN7755. The sequence goes on along the minus strand of NZ_BTRL01000021.1, from coordinate 10,918 downwards.
CAGGAGCTAAAGTTTCTCAATATATCGGGGATAATTTACTTTCGAATGAAATTGCTACTGCAAGCGAAGAAACAGATACCTCGCAAAATGGTACTGTAATGATGGCTGGACCTGGTGGGACTCTACAAAATCAAAAAGAAGATCCAATTGATAAAATTGATGTAAGTGTAACAGGAGAAGATGTAGGGAAAATGGGTGGAATTGGACTAGCTATTGCTATAATAGCAACGCTTCTTCCAGCATTATCTATTCTACGTTTAAACCCAAAACAAATTCTTTTAAAAGATGAATGAGGAGGCTCGATATGGAGACGATTTTACAGTTTAAAAATTTGGATTATTATTATGAAAGTAATGGAAAAAATGTAGCGATACTAGATAATGTTAACTTTTCTTTTCAAAAAGGACATTTCTACACGATTTTAGGACCATCTGGATCTGGTAAAACCACAACTCTGAGCTTAGGTTGTGGACTGGATGTCCCTAAAAATGGTTATGTACTGTATAATGGCAAAGATATTAGAAAAATTGGTTTGGATCGATACCGTAATCAAAATGTATCTGTAATTTTCCAATCTTATAACTTAATTACCTATATGACTGCTCTTCAAAACGTCTTAACAGCAATGGAAATTACAGGTGTTAAAGTGCAAAATAAAACAGCAAGAGCATTAGAATTATTAGAGAGGGTAGGACTCACAGAAGCTGAAGCGAAACGAAACGTCCTGCAACTAAGTGGTGGGCAACAACAGCGTGTAGCAATTGCTCGAGCACTATCTTGTAATGTTGATTTACTGATTGCAGATGAGCCGACAGGAAACCTCGACGAGGAAACCGCAATGGATATAATAGAACTGTTTCAAGAACTTGCACATAAAGAGAATAAATGCATTATTGTTGTGACGCATTCACAGGAAGTTGCTAAAAAATCAGATCGTGCAGTGTATTTAAGTAAGAAGAAGTTGGTCGTAAATGAAATCTAATATAAGCATCGTAGCTGTTTGATTCACATAATATTCAAAAAATAGACCTTTCAAAAGCTTATATTTGATTTATAATAAAATCAAGCCATAATCAAAATGGTCTCCCTGTACTGAATGTTAAAATAGTTTGTTGTTCCCGTTTTAATAATATTTGAAAAAGAACTTGTAGGATATTCTACAAGTTCTTTTTATTATAATTGGTTACCTATATCATGGGATAATCACACATAAAAAACGAGACAATACCTAGATATATAATCTAAATGCTGTCCCCTTTAACTGTTTATCTGTGTAGTTATTGCAGAATTAAACCTACAATCATAATTAAACTAAATACTATTATCCAACCAAACGCACAATAGCCAAAAATTCTAATCCATTTAGGTAATTGATTCATGTTAATTTTATTTGAGGGAACTCCCTGCATAGAAAACATCATTTTTTGATCTCTATCTCTATTATTTTGTTGTTCATACATAATATCATCACCTTTCCAGAACTATTGTGTTTATAGTATATCAGCCTAAAGAAAATTATGTACAGAATAAGAGGGGATAGCATATATATTATGTGGTGAATTTTATAAATAAATGCATTTAATTGCCATGGTTCTAAGCGCTAATCAGTTATAAATACTGAAAAAGAGCCCTACATAGATAGGACTCTTTTTCTTCAAATATTAAGTTGCTGGATATACATCAGAACCAAGGTAACGTTCTTTTATAATTTGAAGATGATGAAGCTCATGACCAGCAATGATGTATGCTAATGCACGAACTGTAACTTCAGAATTATTCGCATTTCCTCTTTGTGACCAAGCTTCTTTATCTAAGCTTCTAAGTAAATACAGGGTAGATTGGCGAACAACTATTAAATTCTCAAGAAGATCTTGCATAGATTGCTTATCAAAAGCAGCTCTAAGAACATACATATCATCATTATAGCCTGGAAGTTCTGCTGTCTCGCCTCGAGCGATAGATAGCAATCGATATGCCATAATACGTTCTGTATCTGCTATATGACCGATTACTTCTTTTATACTCCATTTAGTAGGAGCATACCGGAAAAGTCCCTCACTATCAGAAATTCCCTTTAATAAAAGATTCGTTTCCTTCATTTGTTGTTCTAGAATATGTATGATATTTCCGTCTGATACCAAGTTGGTATACGCTGCATAATAGGAGTTATATTCACTTACTTGTGGTCTTATTTGCATACGAATCATCCTTTATGTTTAATCTTTACATATAGCTTATCATAAAAGAATTCCAAATTAATCTGAAAAATGGAGGCAAATATTCATTTTTCATCCTCCTTTTCAGTTTCATAGATGAAATGCAGCTCAAATAAGAGAATCTAATTTGCTGCTAAGCGGAATTTCGTTTTTTTGCTTTTATAGTAGAAGGTAAATATTTAAGTTGAATACAGTTTGTCAATACTTATGACAATCGCCATTTAAGAAGCAGCATATGTCATTAAATGAAAAACCTGTTAATAAGTTTATACTTACTACAAAAACAAACAAACTCGTCTTATTTAAAGGAGAGTTTGTTTGTTTTTATGTTTAGATAATGGAATCCTCATGCAAAATTGCACACTATGTTCCATATTTTTTATTGAAAACTTTATATCTAGCGTTTTAAGAATTTGTTTAACAATATATAGCCCCAAACCACTTCCTCCAGTATTTCGATTTCTTGATTTTTCAATTCGATAAAATGGTTTGAAAATTTGTTGTAAATCTTCATCTTTAATATTGACACCTGTATTTATAATTTGTATTTCGATTTGATCTTGTTTAGAATTCTCGCTTAACTTTATATAGACTTTTTCATTATGTGGTGAATACATAACCGCATTATGGATAATATTTTTACATGCTTTTTCTAAAAGAGCACAATCTGTATAAATAGAAAGGTCAGAATCAATTTCTTTTATTATTTCGATGCTTTTTTGAGCAGCAAAAAATTCGAGATCTTTTGTGATTGTACCTATTAACTTTGAAGGAGTAACTTCCTCTACTTTTAGTTTGAAGGTGTGTTGTTCTAATTTCGATACGCTTAAAATTTCACGAACTAATTGTTCCATACTTTCAATAATTTGATGATTTTTCTTTAAATATTGATCGCGATTTTGATAAGGGCCAATATTGTATATCATCCCTTCTAAGTATCCTTTCATTACAGTAAGAGGGGACTTTAATTCATGTGCTACAATCGCAAAAAACTCTCTGCGTTTTGTTTCTATTTCTCTTTCTTTTTCAATATCATTTTTTAATTGTTCATTTGCTTTTTTTAAATCAAACATAGCTTGTTGTAAGTTAATAGACATGTCATTCAAACTATTAGATAATTCTCCTAACTCATCTGTAGAGCGAACCTCAATTTTTTCGGAGAAATCTAAATTTGCCATCTTTTGTGCACCTTCATTAATATAAATAAGTGGCTTTGTAATAAACCTAGAATAAAAATAAGCACTCCCTATACCAATAACGAGCACAATAATACTAATATAAGGGAGAAAGCGCACTAAAACCTGTGAAGCTTCATCAATCGGTTGAAATGTAGCAAACACTACAAGCGTTAAACTACCATCTTGGAATTGAATTGGTTTCGTAACGTTATATGAATTGCTAAGGGTACTTGCATTCTCGAATCGTGTGGCTTTAGTAACTACTGTTTTTTGCTTACCACTTTGAATAAAAGAAAATGAAGGAGAGTAAATAATTATTCCTTCTTTATTTTGAAGCGAAAGCATTGCATTATTTTTTTGGGCGTATTCATCAAAAAGTGGTATCGCATCTTGAAACGTAAGATTTTTAGATTTATCAATTATTTCGTTTATCCCTGTTTGAAGTTGATCTGTTTTATATTGCTCATAAAACGTAGGAAGAAAGAAGTATAAAGTTAAATAAATCAATACTGCAAAAGATAATAAAATGAGAGATGTAGTCATAAAGAGTTTATAAGTAATTTGCTTCATCTTCATGAGTTTCACAATACTATTCATCAATTTTATAACCAATACCCTTTATTGTTTTAATATAAGGGATAGCTAATTTTTTGCGTAGATTTTTAATATGTGTATCAATTATTCGTGTTTCTCCAAAATAATCGTACCCCCAAACCTTCTCTACGATATTTTCTCTAGTAAGTACTTTTCTCTCATTTTGAAATAGTAGTTGTAGAATTTCAAACTCTTTTGTTGTTAATATAATTTCAACGTCATTTACATATACTCTATATGCATCCACATCGATACGCACTTCTTTAAATATCAAATGATTATTTTCATTTTTATAATAACTTCTTCTAAGTACAGCTTCGACTCGTCTAATCAAAACATGAAATGAAAAGGGTTTTGTTATATAATCATCGATCCCAAGATCGAATCCTTTCATTTGATCTTCTTCTTCTTCCAACGCAGTTAGCATAATAATTGGTACGTTTGACTGACTTCGAATCATTTTAGAAACTTCAAACCCATTAAGATTGGGCATCATGACATCTAGAAGAATTAAATCAAAGGATTGCTTATTAAATTGTGTCATACCCTCTAGTCCATCTGAAGCGACTACCACTGTATAATGCTGCGTCATTAAAAATTGTTTAATTAATTCCTGAATTTCTTGATCGTCCTCTACCACGAGAATATGATAGTTTTTCATAATATCACCTCTGGTAGTCATTATAGCCGTACTATCTGGAGTTTATGTGGAGATACAATAGGAACTTCATAGGACGTTTAACGTATTAGCTTCATTTTCAAGAATGTGTATTCTCCAAAAAAGTATTATTAGCCATATTCCTTTTTTATGAAAAAATAATTGTATGCTTGAAAAAACTTATCGTATGAAAAGATGTACGATTAAAATTTACGAAAAACTAATGTATAATAATGTAAATTGCATATAATTTCTTAAAATTTGTGAAAATATACTTTTGCTTCTTTACCAGAAGAGGGAAAGGAATTTCAATATAGAAGAAGCTACCGTAATACTAGAGTGTGTGGCACAAATTTTGGATTTCTTTTATGTTGTTTCTGTTTAATCGTTAATCACTACATAACAATGCTCTTGCAAAACCAAAAGTTTAAAGGTACGAACTTAGAGAGATTTACATAATGACAGAAAGGTTGTGAAATGATTTGAGGGGTTATAAAGCTGTGCTGTTTGATTTAGATGATACGTTACTTGATAGGGATAAGGCAGTAGATAAATTGTTTTTATTTGTTTTAGAGAAGTGTTATGAGGATGTTAATGATGTAGTCAAAAACAACATGTTACGGAAATTCAAAGAATACGATAAAAGGGCATACGGCATTGCTAATAAAACGACAGTTTTGGAGTCTTTATTTGATGAATTTCCACCGAAATATCGATTGCCACAGGATAATATTCAAGATTTTTGGAATAATAATTTCCCTAAATGTTTTTCTATAAACCAAAATACTATTAATTTCTTAAATAGTATCAAGATGCATATTAAAGTTGGTATTATTACAAATGGTTCAACTCAGAGGCAAAAAGCTAAAATATTTAACACGAATTTAAATAGATATTTTGAAACAATCATTATTTCTGAAGAAGCGGGATGCAGTAAACCTGACAAACGTATTTTTGAATTAGCATTAAATGAGCTTAATATGGAACCAGAAGATGTGCTCTTTGTTGGAGATGACTTAGAAAAGGATATCGGTGGTTGTCAAAATGCGAATATAAAGGGAGTATGGTTTAACCCTCAGAGGATTAAGAATACTACCGAAATACAACCGTATGCCGAAATTAGTACTTTTGATAGTTTATTATGTTATTGTGGAGACATAAATTTTCAAAAATAGTTAATAGATAGATTACCCTTAATTTCATTGACCGTATAATAAGTTTAAAAATAATATGCATTAACAACAACATAGGGAGAATATTAACCTAGGGCAAATCATTTATGTGTATTCATGAAGAGTTGTAAAGCATGTTTTTATATAAGCCTTAAGCATTATAGAGGAGTGAGACTATGGAAATACAGAAAGTAGTAATCGACGGGATAAATATTGGGATCATAAGAAACGATAAGGTACTAATATCCGATGTTCAATCTGCATTGGATCTTATGGCAACGGTTCAATACGAGGTAGATGCGAAGTATATTATTATCAACAAGTCATTAATAAGTGAAAGCTTCTTTGATTTAAAAACACGTCTTGCGGGTGATATCCTTCAAAAGTTTATAAACTACAAGGTAAAGATTGCTATCATTGGGGATTTCTCTATTTACACTAGTAAAAGCTTAAAAGACTTTATTTATGAATGTAATAAAGGGAATGATATTTTTTACTTAGCAACTGAACAACAAGCAATTGAAAAACTAAGTACATTAAAACAATAATAATATCCCAGTAAAATCTCCCTCTTTTTCACATCGCTTATTATTTACAACATATAAGAACTGATGTTTGTGGTAAACTAAGAAATGAATAAAGGGGGAGTTTTTTTGAACAATTATAATGATACGATTCGAAATTTAAACAATATAGTTTACAAACCTAATAATTTAATGATAACGAATCTAAAAGAAGAAAAGCAAAACGCAGAATATGCAGGATGTTTATTTCACTTAAATAACAAAACCATTCGTTTTAGAAAATCAAAAATTACTCCTAATAAAATTGGTCAATTTGTTTCTTTTTGGGAGAAAGATGACAATATGCAAAATCAAGCGTTTCCTTATGACGCTGCTCCTGACTTATTAGTTATCACTTGTATAGATGATAATAAACTAGGACAATTTATTTTCCCTAAAGAGATTCTTCTTAAGGAAAAAATCTTGAGAACACAAAATCAAAAAGGCAAGATGGCTATGAGGATTTATCCGATCTGGGATACCCCTGTTAGCAATCAAGCTAAAAAGAGCCAAATGTGGCAGCTTCAGTATTTTGTTGATTTAAGCGATCATAATAATTTACCCATAGACAAACTATTAAATTTGTATTCGTAGCTTCTTATCTTAAGTAATCTTGTGGGTTAGACTTTTTGTACCGGTACAGTTAAACGAAATGTACATTGTTTCAGTACCCCATCAAAATTACAATCAGCATATACTATTTTAACTTATATATTTTAAGGGGTGCTGACTATGACAAATCTACAACATAAGCTTTTTACAAGATTGAATCTTGTAAACCGTAGTGAAGTGAAGTTTGAAGAATTAAATACAATTCTCTTTGCTTTTGCACATGCTATACCATTTGAGAATTTAGATGTTATAGCAAGTAACACGAATACAATTACTATGGAAAATTTACAGGATAAAATTTTAACTAGTTCCCGCGGCGGGCTTTGTTATGAGTTAAATACTCTTTTTTACTACTTTTTAAAAGATTGTGGTTATGATGTACAACTCGCATTAGGTACCGTATATAAAAATGATATAAACGCTTGGGCACTTGAGGATGGACATATAACGATTATTCTAAATTATGATAACGTACGATACTTAATTGATGTAGGTATTGCTTCATTAGTACCTCTAGTCCCTGTACCTTTTAGTGGTGAGTCAGTTTCTTCTAAAAATGGTACGTATCGAGTGAGAGGAAAAGATACAAGTAAAGGAAATTACGTTCTAGAAAGAAAAGATACGAACGGAGAGTGGAAAGTTTGTCATGCTTTTTATAATCATATGATTGATGAGGCAGTAGTAAATGATGTTCAAAAAAGAGTAATAGAAGATGAGAAATCTATTTTCAATAAAGGGCCCATTGCAGTCAAATTGACGGAATCTGGTCATGTCTCTTTAACAAATACTAGTTTAACTGAAATAATTGATGGTGAAAAAGCGAAACGTGAAATTACAGAAGATCAATATAGAGAGCTTTTATATACTTTATTTGCTATTGAGTTATGATAAAACAAATAGCTAGCCGGTTCTTATGAAGAATCGGCTATTTTATTTTAATTTAAAACAACTATTAAAGTTTGATTTTCTTAATAGATATAATACACTAGAACAGTATAAATAATGAATTTTGAATGTAAAGGAAGATTTTTATGTCAATTATCGATAAATTGAAACTTAATAAGTATACGAATATGGTTGTTATTAATGAACCAAGTGATTACGAAGTTTTTACAGGAAAAGAGACTGTATTTTCAAAAGAACACGATGCCATTTTTATTTTTGTAGAAACACTTGATGAAATGGTAAAACAAACGAATTATATTATTAGTAATGAAGAATTACTAATTGAAAAAGGATACATATTCTTCGCATATCCGAAAAAAGGTAATTCTCGCTACAGTACGTTTATTCACCGTGATGAGATGTTTCCAGCATTAAACGTTGGAGAAGATGGATATGTGGGAGAAAGCGATATTAAATTTGCGCGAATGGTAAGTATGGATGACATCTTTACTGTTGTAGGTTTAAAGCGTGAGAAGAAAAAAGCGACGAAAACGCCTGCAATGAGCCAATGTGTAGCTGATTATGCAGATCGAATTCAAGATGTTGAAGCTTTATTAGCTAATCACCCAAATGAACTTAAGTTTTATCAAAGTTTAACACCTGGATACAAAAAAGATTGGGCACGTAATCTGTTTTCTGTAAAACAAGAAAAAACACGTGAAAAACGTTTTGAAAAGATGATTGAGGTTCTATCACAAGGCTATAAAACAATTGATTTATTCCGGAAAAAGAAAAAATAAGATTAGGAAAGTCAAAATGATGCAACAATTAATTGCGATGAGTACATTGAAAAAAGTATTCCTTCCATTATACTAAGAAATGTTCTTATATTTATATAATTAGTAAAAGAGAAAAGGTGTTTGAAATGAAATCGTATATTGTAGTTGGAGCTGGAATTTTAGGAGCATCTACTGCTTATCATCTTGCTAAGACTGGCGCAAACGTTATTATCGTGGATCGTCAACAAGTAGGTCAAGCAACGGATGCAGCAGCAGGTATTGTCTGTCCATGGCTTTCGCAACGTCGTAATAAAGCATGGTATAAAATCGTTAAAGGCGGTGCACGTTACTATTCTTCGTTAATTCAGCAATTAGAAGAAGACGGTGAAACGGATACAGGTTACAACCGTGTAGGTGCAATTAGTTTACATACTGATGAGAAAAAACTAGATCAGATGGAAGAGCGAGCTTATAAACGCCGTGAAGATGCACCAGAGATTGGTGAAATTACGCGTTTATCAGCTGAAGAAACGAAAAAATTATTCCCGGCATTATCAGAAGAATATAGTTCTGTTCATATTAGTGGTGCTGCACGAGTAAATGGAAGATTATTACGCAACGCGTTAATAAGCGCTGCGAAAAAACATGGTGCAACTTTTATAAAAGGCGATGCAGTATTAGTCCGTGAAGGTAATCATATTACGGGAGTTAAAGTAAACGATGCAACAATTTTAGCAGAAAAGGTTATTGTAACTGCAGGTGCATGGGCGAACGAAATCTTAAACCCTTTAGGAATTAACTTCTTAGTTACGTTCCAAAAAGGACAAATTGTTCACCTGCAAATGGAAAATACAGCAACAGAAAATATGCCAGTTGTTATGCCGCCAAATGATCAATACATTTTAACATTTGACAATGGCCATGTCGTAATTGGTGCAACACATGAGAATGATACTGGTTTCGATCACCGTGTAACGGCTGGTGGTTTAAATGAAGTTTTCCATAAAGCATTAATAGTTGCACCTGGATTAGAAAATGCTAAAATGCTTGAAACGAGAGTTGGATTCAGACCATTTACGCCAGGATTCTTACCTGTTATTGGTCCGCTCCCTAATTTTGAAGGTATTCTCGTTGCGAACGGATTAGGTGCTTCAGGTTTAACTGCAGGTCCATATTTAGGGTCTGAACTTGCTAAATTAGCGCTGGGACAACTAATTGAATTAGATTTAAATGATTATGACGTTGCTGGTGCAATTGAATAATATGGGGTACTGCTAACATTTAGAAAAAACCACGCTAAGCGAATTCGATAGGAAACAAGCAGGGTTTTCCTCCGTTAAGAGTAAGCCTGTTTATGAAAAATAAAATTCTTTAAAAATAGAGGGCCGCCACCATAAACCTGCATTATTAATGTAGAATTGTGATGGCGGCTCTTTATTCATATTTATGTAAAGCTTATTTTCGAGAGGAGATTAAGTAATGAGAGCGCCATATCAAGTATTAATATTTCCTTATATAAAAACTGACGATTCTATTCAATATGCGATTTTCAACCGAAGTGATTATGGTTATTGGCAAGGGATAGCTGGTGGTGGAGAAGACGGTGAGATTCCTATTGAATCAGCAAAACGGGAAGCGTTTGAAGAAGCTGGTATTACAAGAGATTGTCCATATATACAATTAGATTCTGTTTCTTCACTACCAGTAGAGGATGTAGTTGGAGGATTCCTTTGGGGAGATGAGGTTTATGTAATAAAAGAATTTTCTTTTGGAGTTAAAGTCCCTACAAAAAACATCTCATTATCTAAAGAACACTTAAATTATAAATGGTTATGCTTTGAGGAAGCAGTAACGCTTTTGAAATGGGATAGCAACAAAACAGCATTGTGGGAATTAAACAAGAGACTATTAAAATAATAATAGTGTTAGCTAACAAAGATAGTAGTGAAACAAGAATTGAATAATTAAAAACCTTGCTTCATATGTAGCAAGGTTTTCTCTATACAGTTGTTTCTAAAAACATGAAAATAGTTAAAAATATTTTTATGTTATACGGTTTTTGACTATGAACAGCGGAATACATATTAAGTATTCAACAGTTCAAATGAAACGAGTCATTTTTTATTTTAAGAAGAAAGATGACTCGTTTTATGCTAAAATTCGCTTAGTGTATATTTTCGTTAAAATGTGGGTAAGCCCCCTTTTAGCAAAACCGGAGTGGAAATGATGAGTATAAATAGTTTTGTGGGATTGATAAAGGA